>CALFDI010000197.1 GCA_937952875.1 uncultured Verrucomicrobiales bacterium | reverse complement strand
TGGCCTATTTGGCGGATTTGTTTTGGTGTGAGTTCTTCTTCTTTTTTCTGCCATGAAGGCTTTTTCTCGCCCGCCATGATGCAGCCTAGGGGCTTTATCTCTGTCACTATTGTGGCCAGATCGAAGTCTTGAATCTGTTGTTTGACTTGCGCCGCATTTTTATAAGCAACTGGCGTTTCGCTCAAATCGGGCGTTCCGGAATACCAACGAATATCTAGGCCAGATGTCGTCTTCTCGATCGTGTGAAGTCTATCCTCTGGAGACGGGAAGCGGCGCTTCAGTGCAGTGCGAGAGAGATTCCTCCCAGCACCATGTGGAGCGAAGGAGAGAAAGTCTGCATTGTCTCGCCCGAGCACCCATAAGATAGGTTCAGCCATATTGAGCGGAATGAGACCCATCTGCGCTCTGCCTAAATGATCAGGCCAAGCTGGAGTGGCACCTTTCCCATGGTAGTAGTCAGTTCCTCGCTTCCAGACAAAGTTATGCTCATTTCCAAATGCACAGACGGATTTCCCTTGGATGCGTTCGAGAAAGCGACTGTGAATGCTGCGATGATTCGCTTTTGTCCATCGGGCAACGTATTGCAAAGCTTCCCAATAGGCTTTTCCTTCTGTGCTGGTGGCATCTAACCATGCGGCTGCATTTGGAATACGTTTCGCATTTTTAGTAGTCTGCTTGAGTGCAGCATTCTGCCCACGTTTATAGACATGTGCTCCTAGCCCTCGCGAGCCATGATGAGTAACCAGAACGCGTAACGTTTTTCCTCGGTGTGGCGTTAGCTGAGTAGCTAGTTCGTCGTATCGATTCTTTTCTAACAGTGTGATTAATTCAGAAGTTACTATGACTTCACCTATGTAGGCGAAGTGATTACCGTCACCTTGATCTGCGATGTGGGCATGGGCCCGGTCACGCAATCCAGTGAGGAAAGGGTTATCCCAAACGTCTTCTTCGAGCACTTCATCATGGACTAAGTCATCGAGATGACGATGGCCTGGTCCAAAGCGTGTCGCAGATGTCAGAGCATCTAATTCATTCGAT
Source organism: uncultured Verrucomicrobiales bacterium (assembly GCA_937952875.1). GTDB lineage: Bacteria > Verrucomicrobiota > Verrucomicrobiia > Verrucomicrobiales > Akkermansiaceae > CALFDI01. Next base: position 3,693 of record CALFDI010000197.1, on the reverse strand, counting down.
ATGCTACTGCGTGCTTCGTAAAAAGTCGCATACATAGAACAGCAAATATCGGCTGAGTGAGCAGAGGGGATGATTGCATTGTGAGCAATGACTGCGCCCCCTACGGGGATTTCTGCTTCGCCTCCACCTGCTGGGCAGCTATCTGGGAGAATCGTGCCTGCTGTGATGACTGGTGAGCGGAGTAGTTCATTCATTTTCTGAATGACCTTCTTAAGATTCGTTTTTTCGTCGTCTGTGTGAGCGCTGATTGCTTTCGTAAAGGTGAGTGGTTTTTCCCGCATGATGGCTCGTAGATCGTTTGGCGGGAGTTGGCGTTTGAGCAGCTTCAGGGCATACTTCTTATCGGTGATGCCCTTCGCCTCCAGTTCGGAGATACGGGCGTGCAGGAAGGAAAAGTTCGAGCTATCTTGATAGCCGGCTTTTAATAAATCCTGATCAGTGAGGAGTTTCATAAATAGAATTGTGTGTAGGAAAAGGTGGACTTCACATGGAGTGACTGGTCCACGAGGGTGCGTTGTGTGGTCCTGAGATAAGGGCACAAAAAAGCCCGCTTCAGTGGTGAGGCGGGCGGATAGAGATAAATCTAGATGAAAAGACGTGCTCTAGAATGCAGCGATCCGTGCCTCGGAGAATGAAAGAGATGAGGAAGTGAACATGATGTGATCTGCTTACGTGAACTCAGGGAGTGGAGTCAACTGAAAATGGAGAGGCTTGTTCATTTTTTTTGATCGCACCACCTTCGAAATCTTCTTTATTCTCACTGCTATGCGTTTCTTCATTCTCCTTCTAGCAGGAGCCTCCCTTCATGCTCATCCTGTAAAAAATCCTCACAGCAAAACTCCTTACACTGCTCCATCAGAAGCAATCACCTTAGGTAGTGGTAGTCATCAATATACATTGCATCCCTCCTGGCTCGCCAGTGAATCAAATCTTCCTAAAATCGGTCACGGCCACGCTCTTGTCGAAGACTCCAAAGGGAACATCTATTTCGCCAATGCCTCAAAGAAGAATTGCATTATTGTCTTCTCACCCGAAGGCAAGATTCTCAAAGCTTGGGGAGACTTTTGTAAAGAAGCTCATGGACTTCAGATCATTAAACAAGACGATAAAGAGTTCCTTTTTATCGCAGATTCAGAAGGCCACACAGTTTTTAAAACAACACTCGATGGCGAGATCATCATGACTCTCAAAGCTCCTCTTGAGAGTAAGCTCTACGAAAAAGAAGAAGAGTTCAAACCATCCAAAACAATGCATCTCCCCAATGGAGATTTCTATGTAATCGACGGCTACGGTAAAGATTTCATTCATCTCTACTCAGCTGACGGAACTTACAAAAGTTCCTTTGGAGGCACACTCGGTAAAGGTGAAGCTCAGCTCAAACACTGGGGGCCTCACGGCGGCGCGATCGATTTCTCAGATCCCAAGAATCCTACTATTCTTCTCGCTCTCAGTGATCAGCAAAAACTCAAACGATTCACGCTCGATGGGCAACATCTTCAGACCATTCCCATGACTGGTGGGAATCCGCGCGATATTATCTTCCACGGAGATGTGATCTTTATTCCTCACTTGGGAGATGCCTGGCCACAGAATAGAACTTCACCGGGTGTGATTAGCATTCACGACCGCAAGACACTTAAGCTTATTACCACTCTGGGTGGAGCCAAAGACACGACTGTGAAAAATCCTTATGCTCATAGCGAGCACACGTTCTTGCATCCTCACGGTCTCCTCATATCTAGCACAGGTGATCTTTATCTCGCTCAATTCGCTTCACAGAACACATGGCCTCTCAAGTTCCAACCTGCGAAGTGATTCCACCGGAAAAACGATTCATTTGATAGGTGCACGTGCTCTTATGGGCGTGTTGAAAAAAGAGCCATAAGACTGTGAAAACTCTCTGAGTATGAGTGATGAAAGAGCGTATTTGTGTATCGGTGTAGTCATTCTCTTTCTGCGGAAGGGGTGACAAGTGTTAGTTTTTCATCGAGACTTAGGATACGCAGCACTTGCACAATTCTTGTAGGTGCGTTTAGCTGCGCTCATGAGCGGATGCCACGGCCCAAGAATGAAGATGGACCCAACACTCCACACGGATAAAAAGCCGTCGTGGATCAAGGTTAGGCTGCCGAATAAACCAGAATTCTGGGATACGAAGGGGCTCATTAATGATCTGAATCTCGTCACTGTCTGCGAGGAAGCCCAGTGCCCAAACCGTTGGGAATGCTGGGGGCAGGGAACGGCGACATTTATGATAGCGGGTGAGAACTGCACCCGTGCTTGCGGATTCTGCGCAGTGAAGACGGCGCGTCCAGAGGCCTTAGAAGCTGACGAGCCAGCCCGTGTCGCAGAAGCGACCCGCCGTATGAAGCTTAGACACGTCGTTATCACAGCTGTCGCACGAGATGACCTGAAAGATGGAGGTGCGGAGCATTTTCAAAAGACAATCGAAGCGGTGCGCTCTCTGAATCCGGGTATCGTGATTGAGGTCCTTGTGCCGGACTTTAACGATCGTGACTGGGCTCTGCAGCTCGTGATGGATGCTCGTCCGCATATTTTTAATCATAACCTAGAGACTGTCGAACGTCTCACGCCGCTCGTCCGGTCACGTGCTAAGTATCACAGAAGTCTAGCCGTTTTGAAAAAAGCGAAGGCCATGGTGGATGGAAAAGTTGCGACGAAAAGTGGAATCATGCTTGGCCTCGGTGAGCGCCGTGAGGAAATTCTCACAGCGATGGATGACCTCCTCGCGCACGATGTGACTGTGCTCACGCTCGGTCAGTATCTCCGTCCGACGCAGCGCCACTTACCCGTCGTTGATTACATTCACCCTGATACATTCGCTGAGTATAAGCAGATCGCGTTAGATAAAGGCTTCCGCCATGTGGCGAGTGGACCGTTAGTAAGGAGTTCTTATCATGCTGCGGACTTTAGGCCAGAGCTTGATATCATGGATGATATTGAGAAAGACGTCGCAGCACATGGACTAGAACTCAGCCCAGAGGACCTTTCCATTCCTGGTGCAAAGCCTGAGCTAGTGACAGCATCTCTGAGATCTGAGTCTTAAATGAAAGCGACTACTACGCTGGCGACAGCAGTTGTCGATGGATCTCAGCTCGTCCTTCAAGAGCACGATGGGCAGCACTTTCTGACGATAGATGGTGTTACCCTGATGAGCACTATTGCCAGTTATTCTGAGCAGGAAATGGCGAATCTTGGCTGTGTGGAGAATGCTAAAAATGATCGAGTCCTCATCGGTGGACTAGGCTTTGGCTTTACGCTGAAGCGTGTATTAGAACGAGTTTCTAGTAGCTCGCAGGTGATTGTGGCAGAACTGCTCCCTCAAATTATCGAGTGGAACCGCGAGCATCTTCGCGAAGTGAATGGGAAACTCATAGATGATAGTCGAGTCACCATCGCTCAGCGTGATGTGCTAGATATTATCAAAAGCTGTGGGAAAGACCGCTTCGATGTCATTCTGTTAGATGTCGACAATAGCCCGGACGCTCTCGTCCAGCACGACAATGCGAACCTGTATTCAAAGCAGGGGATAGAACTCGTCAAAGCGGCGCTTAATCCAAAGGGCCGAGTTATCTTCTGGTCAGCAAATCCAGATAAGGCCTTTGAAAAAATGCTCGGGAAAGTGTTCGGAAAGGCCGAAGCTGTCCCTTGCAAAGCTTATCCCAAAGCAAA
>CALFDI010000196.1 GCA_937952875.1 uncultured Verrucomicrobiales bacterium | reverse complement strand
ATGAGGCAGGTATCTTGATCATTCAGAATGAAGGCCCACTCACGCTGCTTGAGGGAATTGATCCTGCTGCTGCGGGCGTCCTCGATGACTTCCTGGTCTCCAGCTACACAGTCGTCTTGACTCGTGCGCCAGAGGAGACTGTCCGTATCGCCGCGACTCAGATCGACCCAAGTGCGAGCGATCGCCGTGCGGGAGCGAAGGGAATCGAACTCAGCACGACGAGCACAAGTGGGTTCTCTGAAAATGGAGCGACGCTCTTCTTTAACCGTGATAACTGGTTCAGACCACAGACAATCTACGTGAAGGCTGCTCAGGACGATGTCGCTGAAGGCCGTCGCAACTTCCAGATTCAGCATAAGGCGACTCAAGGGGCGCGCTCTCAGGATGGTGGAGCGTATGACAACCTCGCGTCACTGAGTGTTAATGTTGAGGTCTTTGACGATGACGTGGCTGATGTGATCATCGTGCCTCTGACTCCTGATTCTCTCGTATCGACTCTCGACGCGGATATCCGCACGCTCGTCTTCGAGAACGATGCTCAAGACGATAAGTTCGGTGTCATTCTGACTCGTGCGCCGCTTGCAGGTGAGATCGTGACAATCGACTTCAGCGACCTCGGTGGGCAAGCATCGCTCGATAAGACATCGCTCACATTCACCACGGCAAATCATGACAAGCCACAGATCGTCACAATTTCTGGTCTGCAGGATGATCTGAACGAAGGACAGCACTTCGTCCGCGTTGAGGCGACTCTTGGCACAAGCCGTGAGAGCTTTAATAATTTGACTCCGTCTGATCTGGCACAGGATCTCCGCGATACAATCGTTGGTTCTGGTGGACTCTATGAGGCATCCGTTTCAGGAAACGTCGTCACGATCACAGGCCCAGCCTTTGACATCGATCTATCTGTTACGAATACAGGTGCTGGGGTCTCACCAACCGTGAGTATCACAGCCGTCGCAGATGCAAGCGCAGTCTCACGTGATATCGAAGTGAGCTTCGCGACAGATTACGAGGCTGGTGATATCTTCACGATCACCGTTGATTCTACAGTCCTCAGTTACACTGTCCGCACAGATTCTGATGGCACTCCAGAGACTCTCGGTGAAGTCGTTGCGAGCATCGTCAATCTCATCAATAATTCGACTGCGACTGATTTCCTAGATATCGATGCGAGAAACTTAGGTAGCTCACTCGAGCTTGAGAGCTCAAATCCATTCGCAGCAAGTGGCACGCTCACTCGATTCACAGATAGTGTCGACCTCCAGTCTGCGATATCTACGACAAGCTTCCGCGCCGCTGTGCCAAATGCCCTGACAGTAGGGGAAGCATTCGAAATTCAGATCGGTGACTTCATCGCGACTCATATCGTAACGAGTGGTCAGACCCGCACTGATGTCATCGCATCACTTGTCTCTACGCTCACAGCCTCGAACTCAGAGGTCCTCGATAACGTGGCGATCACGTCTGATGCGACCAGTATTAACCTTGAGAATACTGTCGGAAATACGAAGACATTCACGGCTTCAACGACTCGTAAGTCGAATGGTAAAGTGATTAACGACGGCGTCGCGACTGAGAGCTTCCAGACATTTACTGTGACCTTTTCTGGAGTGGTCGCACATGGTGACTCTTATACGCTCAGTATTAGTCCTGATAGTGGTCGCGGAGTTCAGAGTGTTACATACATTGCAGGGTCTAACGGTGAGCCTGAGTTCTTCGATTCTCTCGATATCGAGCTTGCAGACGATGACAGCCCGCAGATCATCATAGATCAGGGCACAGGTGGCGTTGTCGTATCAGAGCCAGCTCAGGAACTCTTCCTTGGCTCAGGCTTTGTCGGTGATCTCGTTAGCATCCCAATCGCGGAGCAGGCAGGAGCACATGATACACAGGCGACATCTCAGCTCATTCCTGGAAACTTCTTTAGCCCATCTGCAGTCCCAGTCGGTTCAGGACAGCTTCCACGTGCGACAGTCTTTGGCTCTGGTGATAAGTTAGCTGACGTCTACCGCATCGTCATCACTGCTGAGAACCTCAATCAAGATGCGTATCTCCGCCTCTATGATGGATCATCAGTTTCCTCGACGACTCCGTTCGCAGGTTCTGTCAGTATTATCAATTCTGTGAATGTTGGGAATCCGGGGCCAAATACTGCGGTTCTCGGGAATAGTCAGACCTTCCGCTTCATCCAGGCTGGCACATACTTCCTCACAGTTGTCAGTGATGGTGAGGCATTCGTTGAGAACGGAGCGGAATATACTCTGAATCTCTGGCTGCCAGGTGCACGTGAGTCTTACGGTTTCCAGGGTGACTTCGGTGTCTCTGAGTTACCAGAGACCAGTGAGATCCATAACGACATCGAGAGCGCTCAGAACCTCGACTTTGGTAAGTGGAATACGAATGCTAACCCAGATATTGGAGCAATCGACCCGAACGCAGCTGTTCTTTCATACCTCCCACACATCACAATTCAGGGGTCAGGTGACGGTGAGAACGATTACTATAAGTTCGAGGTTACTCAGACCATGATTGATAATGCTCAAAATGGAGCTGTTCGTGGTGTGTTCGATCTCGATAACTCCTTTGACTTTGGAGATCAGGTCTTCTGGTCCAGCAGACTTGTCATCTTCAGCCCGACTGGTGATATCCACGAGGCTGGCCTTGGCTTCTCATCACCAGAACTCGGCGGTGGTCCAGATAATGAGACCTTCTTTAACGACTACATCAGCACTACATTCACTCAGCCTGGCACATACACCATCGAGGTCTCGAATGCGCTCAGCACAGATGGTCTTCCAGATGGTGTGACTTATGATCTACATGTCTCTCTCGAGCAGCATCAGGTAGATAGCTTTATCTTCGTTCCAGATCCTGTTCTGGAAAATGATAGCGGTAATAATGGAATCACCATTGATCAGAATGGAAATGTCTCTGAGGTAAATCTCACTGACTTCGATCGTATCAACTTCGATGCGAGCGGTGATCTGGATGACTCGAGATTCTTCACCTTTAACGATGCCTTTGTTGGAAATACTGATTTTGCCGGTGGAGCGATCGATGACACCACACCATATGCCCGTATCCTCGGTGATGGTGACGGAAGTTATGACGTCTTCGGCTTTAAGATCACTGACTCACTTCTTAAGCCAGAAGCGATCACTGGAAACATCGCAGATAATGCAACAGCTGCTGCGGGAACATTCTTCGATGAACTGACATTGAGACTCAACGGAACAGTCGAGATCGGAGATAGATGGACGCTCGGACTTCGTCACCGTGACTACGCTTACGTCGTAGATAATACAGTGAGCAATCTTCAGGAGGTTGCGCAGAAGCTCATCGATCTCCTTCCAGATCGTTTCAAGGATCCTGCAAACCCTAGCTCCGCTACAGTCAATACTTCAGGTGAGACGATCCTTAAGATTGCCGATAGCGCTGGCTTTAACCTCATCGGTGCAGATGGCGAGCCTGGTGGTCTTGTCCAGATCGTTGAGAACTCTGGAACAGTGACGACAAATACTCAGCTGACTCAGTCAGATGGGACGACATTGATTCAGCTCGATGAAGCTCAGCTGACATTCCTCGGCACACCAGTAACAGGGGAGCGCATTGAAATCGATATCGATAACAATGGCATTGCAGATGCCTCTGTCGTTCTGAGCGCTTCAAGTTCACTCATATCGATCGCATCGAATCTGGCGTCTCAGCTTACGTCTCTCACGAACTTCACAGCGACATCGAGTGGAGCTGTTCTGACTGTTTCAAATACTACGAACGCATTCACACTTGGCTACACCTCGGTCTCAGATGTGACTGGAGTGAGCATTAATGCTGCGGTCACAGCTAACGCAGCTGCCTCCGGCAATGTCGCAGCGACACCATTTACGGACCTCACAATCACATTCGACGCGGCAGTTCGCACGGGTGAGACATGGGTCATCACGGTGAATAACACAGACTACTCAGCAGTGGTTGGCACAGCGACACCAGCAGCTCTCGCTGCAGAGTTCGTCTCTCTCCCAGCTCTCAGTGGTCTCTCACCAGCAGTCGTAGGAAATACTCTCAAGCTCACTGCAGCAGGGAGTAACACACTCAGCTTCGGAGGAGTGGATGTCATCCCATCTGGTGAAGGCTCAGTCCCAGCTACTTCGACAGCTCAGTCAGCCTTTATTACTGTTCCGACAGTGGTAGCGGGAGAAGAGTGGATTGTCCGTGCAGTTGACGGCAGTGGAAATGAATTAGCTCGTGGCGAGGCAGTCGTAGCAGCTGCTGATACGAGCGCGACTCTCGCGACTAAATTAGCCACATCGATTTCTAGCGATGCACTCACACTTGCAAGCACGGATGGGGCGACTCTCACTGTGCTTCGCCTATCAGGAGCTGCCTTTGCCCTAGAGTTCAGTAAAGTCATCACCACTGGTGCGACTACGCCGAGAGCTGAGACCTACACCATTACAGGAACAGCAGCTGCAGGAGAGGAATACACCCTACGTCTAGCTGCCGGAGGTGCGACCATCGCATCATTCACTGCAACTGGTGGAGAAGATGTGAGCGATACTCTTGCGACTCAGACAGCAGCGGCTGGCTATAGACTCCTTAATGGCGGAACTGATCAGCTCATCATCGTTAAACTAGATGGCACAGACTTTAATGCTGAGCTACTCAGAGATTCTACTCTTACTACGCTCTCTGTAGGAGATAGCCAAGCCGCTCGAGTGATCGATGCAACTGGCGGTGATACATCAGGTCCATGGCGTGCCGCATATCGTCTGACTGCAGGAAGCGGTGCATTCACAGAGACAACTCCAGTCGCAAGTGGTTCTCTCACAAATCGTGTTTCGACTCTCGCGACACAGCTTAGCGCTGTCAGCGGTCTCACAGCCTTTGTTGATTCAGCTGATTCGAATAAGCTGATCGTCGTTCGTTCTAGCAACACAGCCTTCGACGTTCAGATTCAGGATAATGCTATGGCTCCAGTGGTCATCGCGATTGGAACAGCTCTTCGTGCAGAGCGCTATGGAGTCGCAGGAACAGCGAGCATCGCGAATGAAGTCTACACGCTTACTGATGGCTCAGGTGATACCATCGTCACGGCGACACTCGCTGTATCTGAAAATGCCACTGATGAACTCGCAGATGCGACTGAAATGAATGGCTATCAGGTGCATAAGAGTGCGACGGGTGAGCTACTCATCGTCGGTAGCACCGCAACTGACTTCACTGTGGATCTCCAGGTCGTTTCACCACTGGCATCAGTGGTAAATGCCATCGTTACACTTAATCCTCCGAATACTGTGCCTGCAGGAGTTGAGTGGGCACTCGAGCAGAGAAATACGAGTGGTTCAGGTGCATACACCATCGCTGAGACATCAAGTGCCGCGTCAGTGCAGGCGAGGCTGAATGCTCTGGATGATGCGACGATCGCAGGATTCCAGCTGTTCACTATCGGCACGACAGATGCGACTGCTGAACTCTACATTATCCGTTCTAGTGCGACAGCCTTTGATGCTCGCCTCGTTCAGAGCGTCGCAGCGACTAGCACGGCTGGAGTGATCACTCAACTCGACCTGAGCGGCACGGTTCATACGAATGTGACTTGGACTGCGAATGTCGATGGATCTGAGGCTGGCACGTATGCTGTGACAAACGCTGCGAATACCCTCAATACTGTCGCTACAGACCTAGCTGGTGATATCGATTCTCTAGCTGGTATTTCTAGCTTCGTAAACGGTGACTCTGTCCTGATCGTGAAGCGCACAGCTGGGGCTGCAGTGACAGCGAATGCGACGACTGCATTTACAACTCCGCTGACAGCTATTGCGAGCCATAGTGGTATGATCGATGTGGATTACACCCAGAGGATAGAGCTTCAGCCTGCTGATGGGGTAAATAATACTATCCGCACAGGAGATGCATGGCGCGTGAATATTCCAGGTCTTGCGGATCTGAAGTTAGAAAATGGAGCGCTGACAAATAACGGCTCATCCTTTAGCGGCACCTTCACCACAATCGGGCAACTCGCAGCAAGCTTCGCCGCAGAATTAAATTCAGGCGCGATCACTGCGACAGCAGTTGGCAATACGATTCAGCTTTCTCGTAATGCTACTGCACCAGCCACAGCAGGGGATATTATTAGCACAAACCAAATTCAGCAGACTCGCACACGCATTGCTCAGAATGGTGACTACGCGACGACTGATACGCCATCAGACGCGACTGCCTTCTATAACTCGAATAGCTTCGAGCTGACAGGGTCTTGGACTGCTGGCACAACTTGGAGCATCATTCTTGATGGCCGCACTTACAGCTACGTTACATCTTCTAATGATGGACCGAGAACACTCGGAAATGTTGCGGCTAAGCTAGTAGAAGCCGTTAATACAGGACTCGCTGCACTTGGAGATGTAGAGCTCGAGGCTGATAATGCAGGTGCTAGAATCACTATCACGAAGAAGAGCACGATTCCTGTGCCAGTTCCATCTTCAGTGGATGTCCAGCGCGGCACTGGAGCTGTTCAAGTCATCGTTGATATCGATGGGGCGAACCGCGTCAACGGCTCCGAGACATTCGATCGTCTCGGCTTCGACTTCAGCCGTGGATTCTTTAACATCACGGACTCTGTGGACTTCACTGCTGCGCCGACTCTCAGACTCTTTAAGGAGACTGGCCTGAATACAATCGTAGAAGTCACACCGTCTGAGAACCGTGTGGGTGTCATCGATGCGGGTAGCTTCGAAGACGGAGATCCATTCCACGAGTATCAGCTCGATGAGGTTGGTAACTACTTTATCGTTGTTGGATCAAAAGTGACTTACGAGCGTTTCTCTAACGTCTTCGGTGAGGAGAGCCCATTCGCAGATCGTGAGCAGGGAGTTGCGATTGGCCAGTTCTACGAGGCAATCGTCTCAATACCTGGTCAGCCGACTAACCAGAATGCAGTCACTCTCGATGGCAAGCGCCTCGAGTTCACTGATGGAGCTGGTCAGGGACAGTCTGGAATCATTCGCTTCTATGATCCGATCACGAGCACCTTCCTCGTCGATCCAGATAGTAGTGGAATTAGCCCATGGACGACTGCTCCTGATAACACGTCTCGCTTTGATATCTTCGAACAGCCGTCTGATGAATACTTCCAGAATATCATCCGTGATGAGTATACGATACGTCTCAGCAAGGCACCTGCTGCTCCAGTCGTGATCGATCTGATTCCAGAGCGCACACGCACTTACAATGCAGATGAGGCCTTTAACCCTGTGGTCTTCTTCGGTGAGCAGAATGAACGTCAGGTGCGTCTTGCGACGAAGCAGGCACAGATCCGCATCACAGACACAGATGTCAGCTCACTCACACTTAAGATCACACTCGAAGACTTCGAATACACTGTCAGTGGTCGCACAATCCAAGATATCCAGCGTCAGATCACAGGTCTCGATTCGGGTGTGACTAAGCGTAATATCACCAGTGCGAGTAGTCCGACAGTTGCCCACACTGGAGCGATCGTTGATCTGGCTGCTACAATCTCAGGAGACGTTCTCGAACTATCTCACAATGATGAGCGCTTCTACACC
>CALFDI010000195.1 GCA_937952875.1 uncultured Verrucomicrobiales bacterium | reverse complement strand
GGACTTGAGTGTTGCAGCAGGGCTCTGGAGAGCAGGTAAGATATCGAAGACTTTTCCTTCTTCTGTGCAAAAATAAATCGCTATCTCACCAGAGATGGTTCCCTTCACAGAGCGGCCTTCACCTAGATCGAAGGTCGCTATTTTTACTGGAGCCACAGACTCCCAAACGGGAATAAAGTTATCCTGAAGCATCTTCACTACACGGGAATCAGAGAACGTCACGGTTCTCGCAAGAGCACCATTTGCTCAGCAGAATTCCTCGTCCAGATTGCCAAAGAGATGAAGCATCATAATAGGCTTACCCTGCCCCTTCGCTTCTGCCATTTTACGCTTCCAGATTAGATCCACATCTGATCCCCAGTGCCCTGTGATACCACCGATAGCTTCTTTCGCTCTGGATCTCAGACGCGGATCATCAGATTTAGCATACTCGCGCAACTCAGGGAGAACCGTAGCCCCTTTCTCCACGTAGTAAGAGATCGCTTGGCGTGCGATAGTAGGATCGTTAGAAGCTAGAGGGAGAGCCCTAGCTCCTATACAGGATGCGAGTAGAACAAAGGTATAGAGTGCTTTCATAACAGCTCTAATAATAGAGTTTTCTCTAAACTTCAATGTAACAAGAGAGTAACTCCATTGCCGGAGAAATGCACTTGGCAGATAAGCAATGTCTACTAATCTCCACGCCTAGATACATTATGAAGTTTCTCTCTGCATTTCTCATCGGCCTCACAGCCCTCAGCTTCGTCAGTTGTCAGTCTCTCGGCACGCTTGCTAAGCCTACTGATAAACACGTCGCCTTCACCAAGCGCGCCGATTACAAAAAGTCCTATGATGTTTATAAAAACGAAGACATCCTAGCCAAGGCAACTAGAGCCAACACTAAGGTGAAAGTGAATCTCGCTGATCAGCGGGCCCAGCTCATCGTCCGCGAAGGCGATAAGGAAACAGTCGCTCTCGACACACCCTGCACGACCGGTAAAGCAGGAAAACGCACACCTTCTGGTAACTTCCGCATCACAGAAAAGATCGTCACAAAACGCTCCACAATCTTCGGCACGCTCTACAAAAATGGAAAACGCGTCCATGGCGGTGATCGCCGAAAATATCGCGGCTCTTATGACAAATATGTCGGAGCGCCTCTCCCCTATTGGATGCGCCTCACAGGAGACGGTATCGGCATGCACTTCAGTAAATATGTAAAACGCTACCCTGGGTCAAACGGTTGCATCCGTATGCCAAAAGACGCGGTAAAAACCATTTTTAACAAAACACGTAAAGGCACACCTGTGACCATTACAGCTAAGTCGGCAAAAAGTTAAAAAAGCGACTTATTCCCCCTTTGGTAGGCCCTATGTGTCAATTCGACGTATAGGGCCTATTGCTTTTCTGGCTAAGAAGGCCCAGACTATCGCCACATGGCAGCACCTTTTGATATCAGCGAGATTCGCTCGGATTTCCCCGTCTTAGACCAGTCTGTGCGTGGGCAACCGCTCGTCTATCTGGATAACGCAGCGACGTCTCAGAAGCCACGCCAAGTGCTGGATGCTGCGCGCCACTACTACGAACACATTAATTCAAATATTCACCGTGGAGTGCATCATCTCTCTCAGCTAGCGACCGCTGCACATGAAGTGGCCCGTGAGACCTGTGCTCAGCATCTCAATGCTCCACATGTCGAAGAAATCATCTTCACATCAGGCACGACCGATAGCATTAACCTCATAGCTAATATTTTAGCAGACGGAGGAAAGATACCTCCTGGCAGTGAAATTGTGCTCTCAGGACTAGAACACCACTCGAACATCGTGCCCTGGCAGCTCATGGCTCAACGCTGCCAGGCATCCATAAAAGTCATACCTGTCCTAGATGAAGGCACACTCGACCTTTCCAATCTAGATGAATTAATCACAGATAAAACAGCAGTTGTCGCCTTTGGGCATGTGTCTAATGCCTTCGGCACGATAAATGACGTCTCCACCATTATCTCTGCAGCTAAGAAAGTCGGAGCTATCACAGCAATAGATGGTGCGCAATCCGTCCCTCATATGGCTGTTGACCTCAGCACATCAGGCGCAGATTTTTATAGCTTCTCTGGGCATAAAATCTTCGCGCCGACTGGTATCGGCATTCTCTGGGGGAGAAAAGATCTGTTAGAAGAACTCCCACCCTATCGAGGGGGTGGAGAGATGATTAAAGAAGTCAGCTTTGATGGCACAACCTACAATGACCTTCCATTCAAATACGAAGCTGGCACACCAAACATCGAAGGAGCCATATCTCTGGCCGCAGCATTAGACTATGCGAATGCGATAGGCATGGAACAGATTGCTGCGCACGAACACTCCCTACTAGAAGCTGCCACACCGCAGCTACGCGAGATTGATAACCTACACATCTATGCAGACCTTCACCAAAAGGCAGCTGTGTTAAGTTTTAATATCAAAGGAATCCATCACTTCGATCTAGGCTCACTTTTAGATCAAATGGGCATCGCAGTCCGCACTGGCCACCACTGCTGTCAGCCCCTCATGAAACGCTTTGGAGTAACCGGAACCGTGAGAGCAAGTTTCGCAATTTATAATACTACTAAAGAAGTAGAAACACTTGTCAAAAGCGTCAAGAAAGCTGCGCTCATGCTGGCTTAACCAGCAGATTTAAAAAAGTGTGTGTGCGAGCGAAACTCCTAGCATCCACGCAAGAATCCCCACACCTGTTAGAGATATCAGAGCATTCGCTGTCAGCTTTCGTTCTAACTTTTTCATCGCCATAAAGAAAAAGACTGTAGCTAAGCCAAAAGTTGGCACACTCGATATTAAAACTTCATTTGAAAACCCTCCACACATTTTGGCAGTTACTCCAAACCACATGACATTGAGAATAACGAGCTGCCAAACAGTGCCTAGCACAATTCCACGCTCCAAATTTTCCTTAAATTTTATACTCATCCTATATTCGACAAAACGCTTGTTCTCTCTATTGCTGAAGTAACGCGTCACTCTATAATCTCTGTCTATGAAAAGCCCGATAGCACCGCATACTCCCCTCACTCGCAAAGAACTTCTCCCCCAGCTCTTTGTTTATGAATGTGGTATTTCTGATGGTATCTACATCCCTGCGCACTCATACTGGTCATGGCTTCAGAAGCAACCAGAGCGTCTTCCTCAGCTTCCACATTCATCCGAATCTTATATTCCCTCAGCAGAACCTACAGATGCGAAACTCTGCCCAGAATCAGGTTTAATGATGCAGCGCTACAGAGTTGGAAACGACTTTTCCTTCACAATCGATCGATCTCCCACCGGGGGTATCTGGCTCGATCAAGGAGAATGGAATGCACTACAAGAACGACAATTCCACGATGAGCTTCACCTCATCTTTACTCACCCTTGGCAGAACAAAGCGCGACGTGATGAGCTAGAACAGGCATCTGAAGAAAGACTCCGCCACGATCTAGGTGATACTCTTTTTCAAGCCATCACAGATCTCAAAGCCCAGCTAGCCCATACGCCACACAAGGAAAAGGCCCTCGCGTATCTCATAAGTAGATAAGATAGCAAATCTCAACTCTTGTAGAAAGAAACCCCTTCCCATGGCGATGTAAGTTCTCCAGAGTGAGCGCGTGAATCTTCCGAATGCCATTACCGTTTTTCGCCTCATCCTGACGGTGATCTTCGTGGGTGTGGCTGCGCTCGATACAGTTCTAGGCTTTCGCATCGCTTTAACAGCATTTGTGTTAGCCGCGATCTCGGACTGGGCAGATGGCTATCTCGCCAGAAAGCTGAACCTCGTCACTGCTCTGGGTAAACTTCTCGATCCGCTTGCAGATAAGATTCTTGTCTGTGCAGGCTTTGTTTTTCTGACTGCTAAAGGCTTCGCCCCTGTCTGGGTTACCAGTCTTATCATTGGTCGGGAATTTCTCGTAACGGGCATCCGACAGATAGCCGTTGAGCAAGGCCATGTCATGGCAGCTGACAATCTCGGTAAGTGGAAAACAACCTTTCAGCTCATCTTCTGCATCACTGCCCTCACATTTCTTAGCTTCCCAGGAGAAAATTTCCTCAATACATTATCCCAACCGAAGGGGATTTATCTGTTAGAGGTCTCGATGTGGTTAGCGACTCTGCTCACTGCAGTGTCTGGCTTTAATTACTTTTGGAAAAATAAAAACCTTTTCCCGAGTATTAGCTGATTAAGAAACACTCTTCTGTGAAACGAAGAAGAGCTTCCTTATTGTAGAAGCTGTGAACCACAGCTCTGCGGTGCGTGAATCAGATATGGGCAAAAAATTTTGTCACAATCTTAATCGATTCAGGCAATACTAGGAAAATATGAACTATAAAACACTTCTCTTTTTCACCGCTGGTATCTGCACGTCTTTTGCCGAGACTGGCCTTACTATCTATAACCAAGGCGTTGCAGTCATTCGCGAAGACGTTCCACTAGATCTGAAAGCTGGTGTGACGAGCGTATCCTTCGATCAAGTCACGGCACAAGTTCGCCCAGACTCAGTTGTGTTACGTGATCCAGAAGGTAAAATCGACTTTTCCGTGCTAGAGCAAGGCTATCGGAACGATCCGATTTCGCAGAATCTTCTGCTGGATCATTTTGAAGGCAAAACCATTCCATTCAAAACGATAAAACAGGATGGAACTTCTCAGTTCATCCAAGGAA
>CALFDI010000194.1 GCA_937952875.1 uncultured Verrucomicrobiales bacterium | reverse complement strand
ACTACGTTGTCGATCTAATCCAAGTCTGGGCTAGCCGAGTATTGTAAGATCACTCTGACTTTTTTGGGGAACTTGGAGTGGGATTAGCCTAGATTCTCTAGACCTCGCCGCTTCGAACTTCCTCATTTTTCTAAAAGGATGAAATTTTTATCTCAGGTGAGATTATTCTCTCAATGTCGATAGAAAAGAGGACCTTCGAGTCCATTTCTACTGTAATCAGTAAATATGTATCGAAGGAGGCTTGCGAGTTAATCTCAGGGTATCTAGATATAGCTTAGTGAGATTAATTCGACAGACGCGCTTATTCTATCAGAAGGGGAATTCTGATAAGGTCTATGAGGTCGATTTATGTGAGGCAGCTGAAGGGGAATTCGTTGTGAATTTTCGCTACGGGCGTCGTGGAAGTCGGCTAAAAGAAGGGACAAAGACGCCATTTCCTGAGTCACTAACAAAAGCCGAGACTCTCTTTTCTAATCTCGTCGATGAGAAGGTGAAAAAGGGTTACGAAGTAGGTGATGAGAGTGGGTCTCCGCCTGTGATTCCAGAAATGGATGACTCTCCTCACGTGTCTGATAGAGAAAATGATCCACGCGTTCTGGCAGTGTTAGCTCGCCTGAAAAAGGGGCGAGGCGATCACGCTTGGGCTTTATCGAGGGTTCTGTGGAAGGTGGGTCAGTGGCGCTTGACTGAATCTCTTCCTGTTTTGCGGGCTCTCGTTCCAGATGTTGTTGGTATGGAGGTTTGGTCCATGGCTTGGGCTCTGGGGCGTTGTGGCGAGTCTCAGGATCTTGCTTTACTCGATCAATTAGAGGCAAAAAATCAGAAAGATCTTTCTCTCCGGGCAATCGTCCGTGAGGCAAGAATGGCTCTTTTGACGGAAGATGAGAAAGAGGCGTTTTCTCGATTTTTGTTAGAAGGTCTTCCCAACCCTCTGGGCGCGCTTTTAGATCAGGGGAGTGTGGTTGAATTGAGTGCAACAATTCGCGAGATGCTCGAGTCAGGAAAGGCTCGAGATCACCTTATTTCGGATCTTTACCTTATTGCTGCGCAAAAGCCGCTGATGAGAGAGGCTCTTTATTCAGTAGCGAAGAGAGTTAACACTCGGAAGAATGGCATGTTGGTGCTCCGCCAATTGTTTAAGGCGGCAGAGTTTCGTCTTGATGCTGAGATTTACGGAGTCATTGCGAGGCGATTCGAGTCAGATACTGGGAATGGCCATGGCTACTATGATTACGAGACGAGAAAGTATGTTCGAACTGGTTTTTCTACCGTAACAAAAAAATACTTTAAACGTCGTATTTGGCGTCACTTGAAAAAAGCCGGAGAGGCGCATGATGCTGCGACCTTCGTGCCTTTGGCGATGGGAGTGCTTCTTGCTTACGATGATCGAGTGGATCTACCACAAGAGTCTTCAGTTCGCAGAGCTGAGTATAATTATGAGGCGCGTAGCTTTGACAATGTGACCGTCTTTTTTCCAGCTCGGTCACAACAGAATAGCTTTGTTTACATCCTCCATGGAGCGTCCAGTGCCTTGCAGCAAGATGTGAGAAAACTAAGCTGGAGCTATGCTGGCGATCAAAGGCTGAGTAATACTCGAAGTGAAGTCTTTCCCCACTTCTGGGACAATGCTCCAGAAGCGATTTTTCATCTTTTGGCGCAAGCGAGAGCACAAGCGGTGCAGGATTTTTCACTCAGAATTTGGCATGATCATTCTGAATGGGCAGATAAGGTAGAACTACCCTTTGTCATTCAGATCGTGTCTTCGTGGTATGAGCCGACGGCTGAGTTAGGAATGGAACTCGCACGCAAGATGTGGAGTGCTGAGGAGCCAAATGAAGAGCTTCTGTTAGCGTTGTTAGATTCGGAGTCTCAACAGGCGCAGGCTTTAGGAACTGAATGGTTAGCTGAGATTCAGACACGTTTAGATCAGTTTCCAAATATCGTTTCTAGCTTACTGTTCCTACGTCGTGAGAGAAGCCGACAAGGTATTGTGCAATGCTTCGCAATACTTTCACTTAGTCAGAAGACTCAAAAAGATGTCTTAGCTAGGGCTGTGTCCGCTTTACTCTCCTTATCTGAAGATGAGGAGGATGTTGATTGCGCACGTTTTGTTGTGAGTCAGCTACAAGTCATTGTGAAGAGTGAGTTAAAGGCTCTCCCTCATGTTCATATTGCTGAGTTAGCGGCTCACCCTTTAGAACCTTTACAGTTTTTCGCTGTGGAGACGCTCATTATGCAGGGGAAGGCCGCATCACTTCCTGAGGCATTATTGCTAGCACCACTATCGTCAGAGTTCGAGTCCGTCAGACGTAAGGGGCTGGATCTACTCAATACCTTATCAGATCCTCAATTAGCGGAGCGCTCGGAGACTTTGGCTAACTGTGCGATTTCTCGTCACGAAGATCTTCGTGAGCATGTCCGTCCGTTGATCGCTCGGATAGCGGGAGGGAATGCTGAGTTTTCACGTGAGCTCGTAGAGCAGTGGTATCCACTCATTCTGAGAAAGGAGTTAGTGGAAGGGATTCACGCTGATCTGTATCAGATGTTGAGCGGACCACTTCATGATTATCTCGATGTGATACCAGAGGGGGCGTATGTGCGAATGTTAGAGTCTGACTATGCACAGGCTCAGGCTTTAGGCTTCCTCTTGTTGCAACGTGAGACTGATTTATCCAAGGTTTCTATTCCTCGGCTTATTGCGTGGGCGGATCATCCACATGCAGAGCTGAGGCATTATGTTTGGGGCTTTTTGAAGAAAGCTCCGAGCACTATTACTGATGCCCCAGGAGACGCTGTGAAGATGCTGGAAACCGATTGGTCAGATTCAGCGAATGAGGCGATGAGCTTTTTCCGCACTGAAGTAAAGGATGAGCATTGGACTGCGGATGCTCTCGTAGCGGTATGTGATTCGGTCAAGCCAGAGGTTCAGGATTTTGGGCGAGAGTTAATCACACGGCGTTTTCAGGAAGAGGATGGTCCTCAGTATCTTGCTCAGCTGAGTCAACATCCGAGCACTGAGTTACAGGTTTTTGCGAGTCACTATCTGATGAGATTCGCAGTCGAACAGCCTGAGAGAATTGCGATACTAGAACCATACTTCCGAACCGTGCTCAGTAAGATTGGAGCTGGGCGGACGGCGAAGCAGCGTATTTTTGC
>CALFDI010000193.1 GCA_937952875.1 uncultured Verrucomicrobiales bacterium | reverse complement strand
AAAGTCGCAGAGGAATGTCTTCTGCGACTTTTTTGTGTGCGGATCTAATTACTAATCAGAAAAAAGAACCTGGCAAAACTGGACGGCGATACAATGAGAGAGATGACTCGGGAAAGTTTGAGTTGAAGAGCCTTTTGCGGTGTCTTTAGCAGTTTCCTTTTATTCTTCGTATACCTCTTTTACGGCTATTCAGTTTTAAGTCAGCTGAGTCAAAAAGAGGCTAGCCACGCTTAAAACTAGGAAGAAGCCGCACATATCTGTGCATGTTGTCAAAATCGGACTAGAGGCCAGTGCTGGATCGACTTTTAGCTTTTTCAGTGCGAGTGGGATGAGTCCACCGAGGAGCACAGACAAAATCGTATTAAGCGCGAGAGCAGAGCCAACGACGACTCCGAGATACACGCTATCTTTCCAGATAGCAGCGATGACTCCGAGAACGATTCCTAGGACGATTCCGTTATTAATGCCGAGCAGGCCTTCTTTAAATAATACACGCATATAGTCGCGAGGCTGAATCACACCGAGTGTGAGCTCTCGAATACTGACAGCGACGGCTTGATTGCCAGAGCACCCGCTCATGTCTGAGACCATCGGGAGGAATATGGCGAGAGCGATCACTGCCTGAAGAGTTTCCTCATGTGCTGCGATGACACTAGCAGCTAGGAGATTGAGTAAAATATTCGGTCCGAGCCATGCGAGTCGGCGCAGGCAGCGGTCCTTGAGAGGCATACTTCTGAGTTCTTCACCACCAACGATACCGCTGGACTTAAGGTAACCTTCAGTTTGTCTATCAGAGAGAGCTTCATTGAGATCTCCACGAGAGATGAGGCCTCGTAGCTTCCCCTGATCGTCTACCACGGGGAATCCGAGGTAATTCTTCTCTTCGAAAAAGTCTTCCAGTTCTTCGAGCGTGGCATCTACAGAGACAGACATGGGATCCTGTATCATTAAGTCACTAATGGCTGTATTGCGCTTGCTCAGAACGAGTGTTCTCAGGGCGAGCACTCCGGTGAGCTTTTGCCCGCTATCGACGACGTAGAAATACTGAACATCTGCGTCAGAGTAGTCTTCCGAATGCTCGCCTAGATCGGTAAGAACCTCTTGCACAGTTGTCGTTTCTGGAAAGGAAACGACACGATCTGACATGAGGCCGCCAGCGCAGTCCCATGCGAATTTTGATCTTTCTAGTAGTTCGGCTGATTCTTCGGAGTCATCAATTTCGGCTAGAATAGCTGTAGAGTTTTTCTCGTCGATTTCTCGTAGAAGGTCACCACTTAGATCAGCAGGAAGCTCCTCGATGACGTCAGCAGCCACGTCGGCCGGCATCTCTTCGAGGAGTTCGGTGGCCTGTTCTTCGATGAGATGCTCGAAGAGCTGAGCGGTTTCTTCGATAGGTAATAGCTTACACAGCTGCTCTCTCTCATCCAGACTGAGACGTGAGATGATTCGGCGTTGGTCATCTACTGTAGCCTCACCGAGGATTTTCTGAATGATTTCGATCTCTTGAGCTTCGAGTGCGTCTTTGATCTTTTTCCAGCGTGGAGTGTTGTTTTCTTCGAAATGAGGGTCTTCAGGGGCTTCCAATGTGGACATAGTGGTAGGGCAGAGATGAGCAATTTAAGTGCCGATTATCACGCTAGCTTACTTCAGCGGGTAGATCTGTTCTTCTTATTTAAGGGCGCTTTGTAATAAGTTATAAAAGCATTAGGGGCGATGGGACAGTATGAAATTCTTAAAAAACGTCACACCTTCTTCCAGGTCGCTGATTTTGATAAACTCATCACATGTGTGCGCCTGATCGATGCTGCCTGGACCGGCACACACTGAAGGAATCCCTGCATTAGATAAATGTGCTGCATCTGAGAACCAAGGTGCACCTACTGCACGTGTCGTAGGCATGCATGTGAGTAGTTTCTGGATGTAAGGGTTCTCCACATCTGTCTCCATTGAAGGATTTTCTGCGGCGTGACTCACCGTGACTGGGAGTTTAGCTGCCGTGATCATTTCCTTTAAAAGAGGAAGTGCGCCACCTTCGCGATCGAGAGGTGGTGTGGTGCGGATATCTATGATGGATTCTGCGTGATCTGGGACGATATTAGGCCGAGTGCCGCCATGAAATGTTCCTATATTTATAGTGGCGTGACCTAGGATCGGGTGATCATAGGTGGCGAGTCTATTTGTCAGCTTACGATTCAGATAATCGAGGCTTCGGGCGAGCTTTAGAACGGCATTGTCTCCCAGGTGTGGCTTCGAAGAATGAGCAGCCTTTCCGCTGCAGCTGAGTGTAGCCCAGAGTGACCCTTTGTTTGCATGGACGATGTCGAGAGAAGTTGGCTCACCGGCGATGGCGAATACATAGTCTTTGGCGTATTTGGCAGCGAAGTCTTGCGATCCCCATTGCGAGGACTCTTCTCCCATAAAGGCGACAAAGTCTATCGCAACTGGAAGCTTAGGAAGGATGTCTTGGCAGTCCCGGAGTGCGATGAGCATAGCGGTCATGGGGCCTTTCGTATCTGATGATCCACGCCCCCAGATGCAGCCATCTTTTTCTTCTCCGGAAAAGGCATCAATCGTCATACCTACGATGCCAACCGTATCTAGGTGAGGGCCTAATAGGATGCGGGGACGATCTGCTGGGCCTGGTGCTCGGGCGATGAGGTTAGGGCGGTCTGGGCGGACGTCTTCTAGCGTCACATCGAAGCCCCAACTGCTGAGAAGTGGGGCGAGATAATCAGCCATCGCTTTCTCACCAGTGAGATGTGTGCCCGGTGTGTCCTCAGGGTTGACGGAGGGGATACGGACGAGGTCTTGAAGGAGTGAGGTGGCAGTCATAGAGAGCGTTCTTTTTTAATCTGTGCGAGGATGTGGGTGCAGCCGTCTTGCATGAGATCTGCGACCGTTTCAAAGCCATCGTCTCCTCCGTAATACGGATCCGGCACTTCAGTGAGTGTGCTGTTTTCACAGAAGGAGGTGAAGCGTTTGATTTTTTCTCGATAAAGGTTCTGAGAATCGACTTTCAGCGCCTCATGATAATTGTCGTCATCCATAGTAAGGATGAGATCATGGCTAGCGAGGAGCTCTGAAGTGAGTTGCTGAGCTCTGCCAGTGACAGTGATTCCGCGTGATTCGAGCGTTTTCGTCATTCGTGGATCAGGGCCTTTACCAGTGTGCCATCCGGCTGTGCCAGCAGAGTCACTGATGATGTGATCTGTGAGGCCAGCGAGTTCTATAAGGTGGTTCATTGTATTCTCACCGGCAGGGGAGCGGCAGATATTACCAAGGCAGACGAAAAGGATGCGGTAGGGTGAACTTGCCATGCCTTATGATTAGAGTGATATTACACCTGTGTCCGTTAAAAAACTCACTCTTCTCGTTCTCGCATGGCTAACTCTTCATGCGGTGGCAGAAAGGCCGAATGTAATCGTGGTGCTGGCGGATGATGTGGGATATGGCGATCTCGAATGCCACGGCAATGCTGTCATAAAAACGCCGAACCTTAATGCCTTGCATGCTGCGTCTGCGCAGTTCAATCGCTACTATGTGAGTCCGACTTGCTCTCCGACCCGTGCGGCACTCATGACGGGGCGTTGGCCATTTGAAGTCGGCGTGAGCCACACGATAAGTGGTCGGTCTCTTCTGAAAAAAGGAATTCCCACTGTGGCTGATCTTTTTCAAAAAGCTGGCTACCGCACGGGTATATTTGGGAAATGGCATCTGGGCGATAATGCCCCATCACGCCCAGAAGATAGAGGATTTCAAGAAGTGTTCATTCATAAAGGAGGCGGTATTGGCCAGTCGCCTGATTACTGGGGGAACTCGTATATGAATCCGACTCTCTGGCATAATGGACAATGGGTGAAGACCGAAGGATTCTGCACAGAGGTCTTCATTCAGCAGGCGATCGAGTGGTCTCGTGAAGAGTCAGATAAGCCATTCTTCGCCTACATTCCTCTCAATGTGGCCCATCAGCCATGGACGGTGAAGAAAGAGTGGCAAGATACTTTGAAAAAACGCGGAGTCGGGGAAGAGCTTATCGATTTCTATGCCCTTATCGAAGATATGGACTCTCAGATCGGGAGTCTTCTAGAGACGGTTGATCGTGAGAATACGATTATCTGGTTTCTCTCGGATAACGGAACAGCTGGAAGTGGCTATAACGCCGGGATGAAGGGGAGAAAAGGATCGGTCGATGAAGGTGGCGTGCGCGTTCCGTCTTGGATAAGCTGGAAGGGGAAAATATCCTCAGATCTCGAAACGAACAATATCTCTGGTCATGTGGACTTTCTCCCTACTCTCTGTGGCTTAGCTGGAGTTCCTATAAAGGATGGACTGAATCTAGTCGGGGCTGACTGGTCTGATTATTTGCTGGGAAAGGGGGAGGCGATCAAAGACCGGCTCTGGTTTACTAATCGAGGACGCTGGTCTAGCCGTGATGATCCATCCTTTGCTCGTATGCGTCACTTCGCCGTCAGAAATGATGAGTTTCGCCTCGTTGAGACGCGTTTTTTCGATATGCGGAATGATTCTGCTCAAGAGACAGACGTGTTGGAAAAAGAGTCAGGCACAGCATTCCGCATGCTGCAGGCGTATCAAGACTGGTGGAAAGGTCAGCGTCAGCAGATTTTCTCCTATGTTCCCATTGAAGTCGGCCATCAGGCAGAGCCGGTGACGCGTTTGACGGCACATGATTGGCATGCAAGTGATCTCACACCCGGCTCGCGTGGTGCGGAAATGGTCTGGAATCAAGGCCAGATTCGTCGCTATTTGCAAAGTCTGCGTAAGGTGCAAAAGGGCGAAGACATTGCTTTAGAAGAGTTGCGTGGATTCTGGAAAGTAAAAGTCGTCCGTGATGGGCGCTATAGGATGACTATGTATAGTCTGCCGCCTGAAGCTCTTAAGTCTCCAGATGCATCACTCGCGACGACTCCGCATGGAGTGGCTAAGCTGCTTTTTGGCAGAAATGAAGTCGCAGCACGGCTCCGCAGTCCCATGCTGGCTATCCCGGTCGAACTTGATCTCGTGGTGGGGGATTACGATGTGGAATCGTGGCTAGAAGGCCAATTTCCACAAGAGCCAGACAAAACTCTTGGTTGCTTTTTTCTCGATATAGAACGGATAGGAGAAATGACTGTCAGGAAAAAATGAAAAAATAATGTGCGACAGCACTCCATTTGAGCAGTTATATATCTGTTATGAAGACGATGATTTATATGCCCGTGGCGACACTCGTGTTAGGTTTAACAGGTGGATACTTTGTTGGGAAAAGCGGATCAGAGAATACGACTGTATCTCCAATCGCAACATCATCAAAAAGTGAACGAGTGCGTTCTATTGCTCCTGAAAAGGCTGCAAATACCGAAAGTCGGGAGTATAAAACGAGCGAAGATATTCTCAATTCTCCTGGCCAGACGGCTCGGATGGAGAAGTTGATGTCATTTTATGAGAATCTTGATCCAGCTTTGTTTGCAGATGAAGCGAGAAAAATTGAAGATCTCCCGTGGTCTGAGCGCATAATCGCCTCGTATCTCCTCTTTTCTCGCTGGGGGGAAGAAGCTCCGCGTGAAGCACTGGCATACACAGATACCATGGGTATGGGCGGCCGCTTTGTAAAACCTACGATTATACAGAGCTGGGCCGGAGAAAGTCCCGAAGATGCCGCTCAATATTACATCGAAAACACAGCAGAATTTGGCAACCGCGGCTGGGGAGGACGCAGAGGCAGAGGTGGCGGTCCTGCAGCTGGGATTGCAAAGGAATGGGCTAGGGTCGATCCAGTCGCCGCTCTTCAATGGTCAAAAGGCCTCACTGGAGATGATGTATCGAGCTCTGTGAGTGGCGTGTTCCAGCAAGTGGCTGCAGACGATCCAGCGAGAGCGGCACAGATGCTGGCTCAAGAAGGCGAGATCGAAGGCAGAACAGGTGCTGTTTCGTCAATTGCAGAAAGCTGGGGGAAAACTGATCCTGATGCTGCTGAGCTCTGGACGCAGTCATTGTCAGGAGATGAGAAAAATGAAGCTGTTCAGTCAATGATCAGAGGCCTAGCCGCTGTTGACGTAGAATCTGCTGCGGAGAAGTCACTAGCCATGTCAGAGGGTGATACACGTGATAATTCCATCATCGAAGTTGCAGATCAAATGAGTCGGAGTCGCCCAGAGGAAGCGCTCAGCTGGCTGATGGAGAATGGTTCGGAAGAGGCTCAGATCGATGGTGTGGGAAATGTCATGTCTAGTCTCGCCAGACAGAACGATAGCGTAGCTCAGAGCTTTATTAACACTCAAGAGGAAGGACCCGTAAAAGACTCTGCTGCAGCTTATTATGTGTTTTCTAATCGTAATTCGAACGGACAAGCCGTCGTTGATATCGCATTAAGCATATCAGATGAAAGCCGCCGAGAGCGAAGCCTTCGACGTGCAGCTGGCCAGTGGTTAGAGACAGATCCTGATGCAGCTAAAGATTTTATAGAATCAACTGACCAGCTCTCTGATCGAAATAAAGAGCGACTGCTGAACTAATCCAATCAGAAAAAAAGCGCTGTCCGAAGACAGCGCTTTTTGAAAATTAAGAGCGAGAAAGATTAAGCGACAGCCTTGCGAGCCTTCTTAATGATGCTAGCAACTGTTGCTGATGGCTGAGCACCTTTGCCGATCCATTCGTCGGCTTTCTCGAGATCGATTTTGAAGTTTTCACCTTCAATCATTGGATTGTAAGTGCCAACTTGTTCGATGTAACGGCCATCACGACGCTTACGGCTGTCGACAGCGACGATTTTGTAGTAGGGACGATCTTTAGTTCCCTGACGGTTGAGGCGAAGAGCTACCATGTGAATGAAAATGTTTGTTTAAAAAGCTGTCTAAAGCGACGGCGGAGCGGGAAACTGGAGAAAGTTCGTGGCTTTGCCAAGGTTTTTTTAGCGAAATATGAAACGATGTCGAATAAAGGTTCTTTTCCTCAGATGTCGCCCTGTGAGAAATGTGCCAAATTGGGCCGACCAGATGCAGCCGACTCCCGTTTCTTAAGAAGTATCAAACACTTATGGCCGATCTTTTTGATTTTGTGTAAATTTAATAATGGATGATTAATTAATTAGATAAAAGATAATATAAGTTTTGCGATTAATAATTGCTGTTATGCAGAGTTTTGCCTATGGGGGGTGAGCACAATGAACAGTTCAGATATTCCAGATGCTAACTTTCCTAAGTCAGCTATCTTCAGTTTAGTAGATGTCAGTCTCTTAGATATTCTACGTGGAGCAACAGCCGACTTATATGAAGATTTTCGCTCTTCCGTAATGACGAATAATGCATTCGTGACACGAGATCATTACGTAAAGCATTTATACGACTTTCATCAGACGATTTCGACGCTCATGGAAAAGATTTGTTGGCCTTTATTGGAAGAAGAAGGGTTGAGTCATACGACCGAACGCCTCGCTAGGTGTCGTAAAATCAGGAAAGACCTCGAATCTCTCGGGAATGCCGGACCTGAAAAAAGACTCAATCAGGATGAAGATAAATGCGCCGAATTGTGCCTAGCGACTTCGATAGGCTATGTGTATGTCGTAGAGGGCAGTGTGCATCTAGGCCGTGATATGGCGGCTGCATTTATCGCAGCAGACATAGGGATCACTAAGGAACAAACAACATTCCTCAGAGGTTACGGAAAGCAGACTTATAAAATGTGGCGCGATATTCTGATCTGGCTTGATCGTTACGAATGCAGCGATGCCATGAAGCTAAAGGCGAGAGATGAAGCCATTTCTGCCTTTGCCCAGCTTTCAAAAGCTCTAACGCCTAAGAGCTAAGCATTTTCTCTGTCTGTCTGGCATTTACCTCTTTGCGCATTTGCTTAGGGGTCATGCCAGTGATGTATTTGATGTCCTTAGAGATGTGAGGATAATCGTGGTAGTAGAGGCTCTCCATCACCACATCGATAGGGATGTCTTCTTTAATCATCCGTATCGCTTTGAGAACTCTTTGTTCTCTAATCCACGCCTTCGGAGTCATCCCTGAAAATTTCTTAAAACGCTCCCGAACGACTAGTCCTGTCACGTTAAGTTGACTGGCTATTTCTTTAAGGCAAAACTGGTTATGAGAACAGAGATCAAAGAAATTGATATGTTCATCCTTTGCTGCGGGAAAGCTAGCAACGACTTGGGAGTTAATTTTTTGGAAAAAAATCTCATTTTCAGGAGAAAGTTTCATAGAAGCAAATAAACAGGGTTTCGTAAGAAAATGGCGCGGAGAAATGAATTTATCCGCACGACAAGGGACACACTCTAAGTATCAACTCATTTCAATGTGTTCAAGTCGTGAGTTCTCGATCTCTTGAACAGTTGAATAAAAAGGACCGATTAGCTTCTCATCTAAATAGTCGCAAACCTTGGTGGAACTGAAGGGCGTCTTTACGCTGATCGAATCAATGGAGGCCTCTGGCTTAACGACTGGACAGATAGATAGTTATTTTATGCGTCTGTAGGATTTAAGCTATAAGCATAAAGATTACTTTATGCCAAGATGTGTTTACCTCTAACTAAGTGATTATGAATGGGTATTATAATGAAGGGGTTTTATTGTATCGATATTGATTGTCATGGGATCATGATAACTGGTAGACGTAAATAAACGCCTAGAGGCTCTTTACTTTGATCTGCACACTACAACATCCGCTTAAAACACAATGAATCGCCAAAATATTAACCTTCTCTCAATTTCGTGTAAAAACAGTCAAGGAGGTGAATTAAACGCCAGCGTTTTGCGCATGGAGCGTTATACGGTCGTCTTTGAGGTCTATAATCCTTACAGCATCGTTCAAACGTCAGAAGTTCTCGAAGACTTCCGCATTTTCTCAGAAGATCGCGTTCTGTATTCAGGTAAGGCCATCGTCAGTAGTATCGTGAACACTGGTATTTTCTTGGTCTGTGAAGCATCTCTTGGGGATTCTTGGCAAGAGCTTGATTTCTTGAATTTGATTCGTGGAGATAAAATCGGCTCAAAACTGACTGAGTTTCTAGGCGATTGGCAAAAGTCGAATCAGGTCATTGATCCTTTTAAAATATCCGTCACTAATTGCGAAAATACACTGTTAGGATTGTCGAAATGGTTAGAGGAAGTCGACTTTGGCTTGCGGTCGACATTAGCAGGCGATCGGATTGAACTAGAGCGAAAAGTGATCGATGACTTGGGGGAGCAAATCGATGAAAAGCTCATGGTTGTGATGGAAGACCTAGAAAAAAAAGCAGGAGAAGTGGACCCTGAAGTCGCTTCTACTCATAAAGCATACGTTCGCCGCCTCACGCACCCTTTCTTAATGAAGTCACCATTTTGTTATAGAACATTTGTTAAGCCATTAGGTTATGCAGGTGATTATGAAATGGTGAACATGATATTAAAGAATGGATATAATGGAGCGAACTTATTTGCAAAATTACTAGATCACACGTTTTTAAAATTACCAGCAGCAGAAGCTCATCGAAATCGCATAAAATATTTGGTCAAGCTCCTGCTTAGAGAGGGGGAAAAGGCGGCGCGTGAAGGAAGGCGATTAAAAGTTCTCAATCTAGGTTGTGGTCCTGCAATGGAGATTCAGCATGTGCTGGATGATGATTGTGCAGAATTTATTGATTTTGACCTACTTGATTTCAGTCAAGAAACCATCGATTATACCGAATCCGTCTTACGTAAGAGGTTGAGACAAGGGAGTAAGTGCAATATCAATTTTATCCTGAAATCGGTTCATCAGCTCTTAAAAGAAGCGAGTAGATCACGGATTGATCGGAAGTATGATATCATCTATTGTGCTGGACTGTTCGATTACTTGTCGCAGAAAGTGTGTGCGAAGCTCGTCTCAATGTTTTGCGATATGGTGCATAAGGAGGGAATTGTTGTCGTGACGAATGTCGCGAAGAATAACCCGACCATTAATTTGATGGAATATCTCGTAGAATGGAATTTGATCTACCGAGATGATAACGACATGAAGGATCTTACTCCAAAAGGAAATATCGCATCGGAAGTCGTCCATGATGAAACGGGCGTAAACCTTTTTCTAGAGCTAACTCACACAGACCGGTCTTAAATGCTTAATTCAGCCAACAGGTCTGCTGAAGCTGACGCATCATTTCGTAAACACGAGATGGCGATACGGCTAAAGAATACCACGGATATGTCACTCGTGGCGGCCGTTGGTATGATGGTCGGAAGCTGCTTAGATTACTTTGTTTATCCTGAGCACCTTTGGGAGTTCTTTTGGATTCGTTCGGCATCTTCCATGCTTCTCATATTGCTCTTCATGCTTATTAAGTATTTGAAGGTCGATGGGTTGAAGCATGCTCTCCTTGAGTTGCTAGCTTTTGTTCCTCTAGGAGCGATTTTATGGATGATCTATGAGACGGAGGGAGTGAAGTCGACTTACTATGCAGGGCTAAATTTAGTCTTTGTCGGTATGGCTGTAACGCTCTGGTGGCCGTTAAAGTCTATCATCATACAGTTCGGGATCACCTTCTTAGGCTATATAATCATTGCATATATTCAAGACGGAGCAGTTGACCGACGCCTTTTGTTTAATAATCTCTATTTCATGATTCTTACGAGTATTTTCGTAATTATAGGGAGTCATCTATATCTCAAGTCACGTTACAAAGAATTTATGCTCAGTATGGACCTTGGGGCTGCGAAAAAACAGCTCGAAGAGAACCATCTTCAGTTACAAGAGCTAGACGAAGCGAAAACGCAATTCTTTGCAAACATTAGCCACGAACTCCGAACTCCGCTCACTGTTATTTTGGGAACAGTTGAGACTATTCAAGAAAAGAAAGAAGATAAAGATGTCGCGGAACGATCCGAAATGCTGGCCTCCGTGCAGAATAACGGACTTCGTCTCCTAGGACTTATTAATAATCTACTAGACCTTGTGAAATTCGATCAAGGTCAGGAGAAAGTTACTCCGCAAGCTATAGAGACTTCTGTTTTCTTAAAAGGACTCGTAGCAAATGTTACTTATTTAGCCGAGCGTAAATCAATTACGCTGAGCTATGAAGAATCAATGAAGCTTCCTGCCTTGCTCGTAGATATAAGCAAGTTAGAGAAAATTATTTATAATCTGCTCATTAATTCGATTAAGTTCACAGAGCCTGGTGGAGTCATAAATTTAAAAGCTGATTACCAAAGTGGAAATCTCACATTGATCGTAGAAGACAATGGAATAGGCATGAATAAAGAGAAGCTTGAAAATGTGTTCCAGCGATTTTGGCAGGCTGATTCTTCGATGCAACGTAAGTTTAGAGGGTCAGGGATAGGACTGTCTCTTACGAAAAATTTAGTCGATGTGATGAACGGTGAGGTAACCGTAGAAAGTGAAGAAGGAAAAGGCACTTTATTTAGAATTACCCTGCCTGCTGAAAAGGCATCTCAATCAGATATTTATCGTCATGATACCACTGTAGATGCTGTCGAATCCATGCATAAACAGGCACAACTGATCACAGCAGCATCTGATGAAGTGGCTCGCCCTCTGGCTGAAGCTGTCATTCCTTCTGAAAAAAGTGATCTTACAATACTTATAGCAGATGATGAGCCTCAAATCCGCTCAATGCTCGCAGACTCCATTAAACAGAAGCATAACGTGATAGAAGCTGCGGATGGGCAAGAAGCTTACGATTTAGTCGATCATTATCGGCCAGATGTCGTTTTGTTAGACTTTATGATGCCTGAAATGACAGGCCTCCAAGTCTGTAAAAAAT
>CALFDI010000192.1 GCA_937952875.1 uncultured Verrucomicrobiales bacterium | reverse complement strand
TCCGAGCGATGCTGAAAAGAGGGCATCTCCTAAATTCCCTTCGCCCGCAATTAGAGCTGCAGCGCCTGTTCTGAGAGATTCAGTCGTAAGACCGAACATGGACTGAAAGAATGATTGGGTGACGGGACCGAGGTAAGCTTTGAGATCGTTCTCATCGAGTCTTCCCGATTCGAAATCTAACAAGGTGTGAGAATTGCCTTTTTTTCGGTGAAAGGAGAGAGAGGGTTTATCTTTTGCTATGATAGTCGCTCCAACGCGTAATTTGGGGTTTTGGTGTAAGAAGTTGTCTTTTGTCCGAGCGGGAATGCCGAAGAGCATATGATCGATAGCTCGCAGTAGAGATGATTTGCCTTGCTCGTTCGCGCCGTAAATAAGGTGGAGGTCGTGGGTGGATCCTGACTTTTCAAGAGCTAGGGAAAAGTCTGTGAATGGTCCAAATGCAGGAATGTCAAATGCAGTGAACCTCATGATTTTTCGCCTATTTGGCCTGATGTAAGTGTTTCTATAATAAGGGCTGAAATGTCTTCAGTCTCTAGTTCAATGTCATCTCGAGACACAGAGGCGGGAAGTTTTGCTCGTAACTTTTCCACAACAGGCAAAGAGACATTTAGGTCGATCTCTTCTAACGCATTCAAGACTTGAGCTGTTAGGTCGGACTGTTGAGCGAGCGCTGCTAGGTCAAACGGTGGAGATGTCTTGAGAACGAGTTTTTCAATCCAGAGAGAATTATGAGAGATATCTTGAGCTAGATCTAACAGCTTCGCGTGCCATGCTTGTGGATGCTTGTGGAGGTCGCCATTGAGAGCTGTCGAGCCAGTGAGTGTGAGTCGGGCGCAGACGAGGAGGTCGCCTGTCAGGATGCTAATAAGTGCTGCTCTTATCCGCTGAATGGCTTCTGTTTCACTGTCTACATGAGTGAGATCAAGAGTAATGTGCTCCCAGCGAACAGTGTCTAACTCTCTAAAGGTGTGTTCTGTGATCGCTAAGTTGTCGTCGACTGTTACGAGATAGCAACCGCGAGGCCCCGTCTCACGCGCGTGGCGGCCTTGCGTATTTCCTGAATAGGCAATGAGAGGTTCCTTTGAAAGGACTTGAGGTTGATGAATATGGCCGAGAGCCCAATAGTCATACTGTTTATCTCGTAAGTCAGTGAGTGAGCACGGGGCGTAGGTGCCGTGATCAGGAGATTCTCCTACTGAGCAGTGTAGGAGTCCTATATTAAAAGTATCCGCTACTGGGGCAGGGTAAGATAAGGCTAGGTTATCCTGCACGCTGGGCTTCGAGAATCCCTGACCGTGAATAGTGACGGGAAGATCTGCTACTTTTAACGAAGTGGACTGTTTGGTGGGGAATGAATGAACATTATCCGGAGGGATGAGTGATTTAGTGACCTTTGATTCAGCATCGTGGTTGCCTGAGATGAGATAGACTGGGATGGATGCTTCGCGTAGCCGCCTCATCTGGCTATTGAAGAAAAGTCCTGTGTTAAAGTCCTGCCAGTCACCATCGTAGAGGTCTCCAGCGATAAGGAGAAAATCAACAGCTTCATCGATCGCAAGCGTCACTAGGTTTTCCAGAGCGATACGTGTGGCAGCACGTATCTGATCAGCTGGGGCATCTGGATATGTCGCTAATCCGCGTAACGGAGAATCAAGATGAATATCAGCAGCATGGATAAATGTGAACATTTATGAACCTGCCTGGTGAATGGTGATTTGTTGGAATGGGATGCCCCAGTTTTGCTCATTGCAGACATCTACGCAGATGCTTTGTATAGCTCTACGAATTTTTTGGTATTTGTCTGCTGCGTCGCCTTTGAAGTCGGCCAAGATTTCGTAATCTAGTGATGACGCTGCTGCAGAGGCGAAGTTGACTGATACGCTAGTGAAGACATCTTCGCCAAAAAGCTTAGAAAGATCCTCAGAAAGACGCTTTTGAAAAATCTCTGGAGCTTCTGTCGTGCAGATCGCTTGGTGATCGTAATCAATTCCGAAGACTGACTTAACACGGAAGTTCTTCGAGAGATTCTGTGGAGCAAGGCTCAGATACTCAGAGACAGGGTAGGTTGTTCGTGCTCCGCCAAGCTGGAGGATCTGCACATACTCTGGCGTCTGTAGTAGAACTTTTCCATAGGTATCATCAGAGAGGATGACCCAGTCATGCTTAGACGTCGGAAACCAGATTTCGTCAGTGTCGTAAGGGCGAGAATGGAAGTCTAAAAGGGTGCGAGCCGGTAGTCGCATAAGTCCACCTGCGAGTTCAGGATTCGTTAGGCGTGAATAGAGCCCCAGGTGTGAGACTTTCCACGGGATGCCTTCATAAATGATACGCTCATTTTCTCTAACAGGTCCGATGTTTAGTATGAGTCGAATCTGCTCCATCATAGGTGGGATTGCCTGCCGTGCTCCCCAGAAAACCCCGAGAAGAATGAGGAGTAATAAGGATAGGAGCACCCAGTCGCGTGCGATGTAGAGTGTGATGAGGGCAGCGATTGTCGCTACAAGGAGTGTGAAGGCGACGTAGAGCAAGCTGACAATTCTGCTAAAGAAAGTGCGCTCTCCTTTCTTATGAACGGGGCTCAGCTTATAGACGAAGGGGGTGAGTCTCTTCAGTATGATATAGACTAAGAAGAAAATGAGAATGGAGAGGAGGACGTTCCAACCGCGGCTCTTGAAGAAATTTTTAAAGAAGTTCGAGGCAACTGAAACAGCGCTTTTTTTCTCACTTTCTCGTTTTTCGATTTGAAGACGTGTCGCAGACAATGCGCTTTCCGCTTCATCTGATATTTGAGCCCATGAGAGGCGGGCTTCTTCGAGTTGATTTCTCAGGCTCTCATCTGCTGAACTTTCACCGAGGAGGGAATCAATATTCTTAATGGCAGAGACTGCGATTGCTCTCCGTTTTTCGAGAGTGCTGGCTTCTGTATAAAGAGAGTCGATCTCTCTAGAATCGGCTGTCGCGTCTCTAACTTCTTCTAGGAGAGGGGAGAGAACTTGTCGAAATTGTTCCTCTAAGGTGAGTGGGTCAACCTGTTGTTCCTCTATGTCATTTCGCCGGACTCCAGTAGCTAGCTCTTCGAACTGGAGTTCATACTCTGATTGTTTTTCCTTCAGCAGAAGGATCTCGGCGTTGAGATCGTTTTTTTGTTCTTCGGTGAGAGTTTTTTCAATGTCTTGAAGTTGCGCCTCGAGCAGTGCGATGCGGTGATCATTGTCACTCAGAGCACTATCATCAGCATCTGGACCAAGTGAGTCCTTTACCTGTTTCGCGGCTTCGAGTTCAGCTGTGAGCTTTTGTTTTTTGCTCTGCTTTTCTTCCTGAGAGGGGCCTGTGATCTGAGTCCTAAGGGCTTCGATGGCGTCTTGGTTTTCACTAATGACTTTTAATAAGCGATCGAGAGCAACAATCGTCTCAGGCTTCTCACTATCTGCTGCGTGAGGAATAACGACTGAATCCGTGGCTTCAGGAGCGATCTGTGCGGAGACAGGTAGTAGCAGTGCTAAACAAAATAACAGATGATAAACCTTCATGAACTTATAGGAGAAAAGCGGGATTTGTGCCGTTTGCAAGGCGTTTGGCTAAGAGTCTGCTTGAATAGTTAAGATTACTTGAGTAAATAAAGCGCATGGCTAAGTGGTATCGCATGCATGCGGATGTTCTCTCGAATGAGGAGCATCGCCTATTAGAGCGTGAAGCCACGAAAACTAGCTTCATGCAGGCTCTGTCGCGCTTTTCATTTATCCTCGTAGCCTGTGCAATTTGCTCCGTCATCGTTGCAACCAGTATGCCC
>CALFDI010000191.1 GCA_937952875.1 uncultured Verrucomicrobiales bacterium | reverse complement strand
CAAAAATCACGAAATTTCTCTTTTGGTGACTACCACTATACACATAAAGACTTCACAGACTTCTGCACATTTCGGAGTCCATCTGCATCAGTTGAGGCAGCGATCCTGATCGGCCACATGCTTTTCAACCCTCTTCCTCAGAAAAAATTCAGACGACTGAATTACTAAGACCATAGAAACAAAAAACGTTCAAAGGTAAATTTACGTAATTAAACAGCTTTCTTCTGAGGATGAGCAACAAGAGCCAAAGCCAGCAGCACGAGCAAAAGCACTAAGACAAATGATGCACCAGACGAGATACTCTGCTGTTCCTTTAAATCAATTCGCACAGCTAATTCTCGCTCACCATTCACTTGCACACGGCGACTAAAGGTTAACATCTTGCCTTGTTCTGGCAAATCGACATCGATCGCTACAGCGGCAGGCTCAGTCGCCAGTTGCTGCTCAACAATCAATGCTGCACAACGTTTCAACGCAGCATTTTCATCCATCGTATTACCGACTAGTAGTTGATCGACTTCATGGGGACGGAACTGAGCACTTCCATTGAAGAACGGATTACTATTCACAGCATCTTCTAACTGCTTGTTCTCCTTCAGGCCTTCATTATCACGGTTATCCAGATAGAGACGCTGTCTCCGAGTATTCAAGCCCCAGACTGCCTGCTGTTGTTTGAGATTAGCTAACTGCACACGTGCGTCCTCGCTCGATGCCTTATCGAGAGCCATATTATTCGCTACTCTCTTCAATGCGCGCCCTGCCTTCTTAGACTCCCCTTTTTGGAGATAAGAATTCGCCAAATCTAAATCATTCCGAGCAATCTCTACCTTAGCCGCACGATTCGATCTACTAGACGAACGGTATGATTTTAAATCAATTCCATTCAACTCTGACTGCTTCTTAAACTCTAATCCAGATACCCCCTGCACATCATACCCCTGCGGCACCGCCACATTCCACGTGACATTTTCTAGTGGAACACTCAAACGCGGCGCCACAAGCTGCCCTCCATCTTGAGGAGTCATCACAGCGTAAACAACTCGCACCTCAGCGGTTGCATTTTCTTCATCGCCAGCGAGCACATAGAACAGATGCGTCTCCTCTTCTTTCACCACAGACACACTCTCGCCATTCACAAAGGCATTGATCAACTGCCCTCCATCAGGGAGTCGAAGTTTCAGAGTGCTTTTCTCCACAACCTTCAGTGAAAGATCCATAGCCGTCATAGACGGACCATTCGAAGAAAAGATCGAGGTGAGTTCAGCCTGAGTCACACGAAGTTTCAAAGCGTCAGCAACAGCATGGCGTTTTAAACTCACCTTCAAGCCCTCTTCTGGCTCACCCACACTATAACTCAAAGTCGGAATACTCCGATTTCCTGGACTCTGTAGATCAGCTTGCACACTGGCCCAATCAATTGTCTGCCAGCCGCGCTGCCGTGATGCGGCCTTCACCTCCATCCGGCCACTCGTGCGCACAGCGAAGGAAAGATCCACCGTTCTCACACCGGGGAAACTCACGTGTTCTAAACTATACTCAGCATCTTCTGCTCTCGTCTGGATCTGGTAATCGATGACCACTGGCACTGTTCCCGCGACTGACCTCTTGAAAACAAGGCTCCACTCCCCTGTCTCTGGATTTTCTAAAGTCATAGTATTTACGGAACGACCAATCGCTTGCACAGTCCGCGCAGACTCCTCACTCATCACAGGCAGCTTCACGGTCAAGGAATTCACCGCTGCATTATCGATCTGATACTTCAGGGACAAGCGGGTTAGCATCTGACCTTCACGTAGGCGCACTTCCTGAAGAGCTTTCACAGTTACCCACGGATCTAACATTTCAACTGCGATTCCCAATTTCCAATCTGACTGAAGCAAACGGAACCCAAGAGTTCCCGGACGACTTCCACCTTCAGTTCGTGGATCTAATTGACTCGCATTTTGACGATTCACAGAGCGCAGACGAATACCTTGATCTGGCACGATGAGATAACTCCCCGTGAAGCGCGATGCCTGATCTATTGAAAAACGCGGCACATCCCAAGAGGCTGACTCCTTAGGAGATCTCCCTGTGAAACTCAGATGAAATGTCTGCTCACCGATCGTCCGACCATTTAAATGCATAGTAACAGTCGTCACTCCATCACTCTCAGATTCAGTCCAGTGATTCAGTGCTAGACCGCTTGCTGACTCTAGCTCCATCCCATGCGGAAGCGGGAAACTCAGAGCAAAGACACCTGTGCGAGTAATCCGCACATTTGCCGTTACAGCCAAAGTCATTCTCTCATCACCCAATGACAACACCTGCTTACTACTCGCTCGGATCTCAGGCGCGACAGCAGCAACCTTAACAGTCGCCCTAGCAGGCTCTGCTCCGTAACGATACACTTTATGCAACACCGCCTTCGGTTGTTTCTCAGCATTTCTCGGCAATAAGCCCGCATCAAAGTCACCCACATTCACCAGAGACAGACCTTCCACGGCGACTGACTCCAGCTGCGCGTCTCCCTGAAAAGCCAGACCGACCATCCCGACTTCCCCTTCAGCATCAGAAATACGTAGTGGCGAAAGAGTCAGCTCTAAAGGTAAAGCTCCCGTTCCACTCTGCGTCTGCAGCCCTACCTCGAAAGCACTTTCTTGACCGGACTTCAAATCGATCACCAGCAAACGCGACTCTGGGTCGAATCTCCACCGATCAAGAGCCTCACTCCACACAGCTCCCACCATGAAGTTCTCAGGAACGGTCAACTTCAGCTGATTCACCACCCCTTGAGATGGTCGGATCATCAGACGATGAGTTCCGTTCACCACACCTGGGCGAGGTAGATAGAGCGTTACTACTTCAGCGAAAAAGCGCGTCTCTTCACTAGTTACATCACGAACACGCGGCACAACTTTTAGCTCAATCTTTTCCGAGCCACTCAACACCAGATCAGCTCCTTTCTCACGGGACTTCACACTCATTGCTTGAGGGGAAGAAATCGTCCAGCCCTCTTGATCCAGGCTCACCGACACAGTTTGCACAACTGCGGGACCAGTCGGCAGAGTTACACCTCGAGCCACATCACCCACGGGCATCTCGTAAGTCGCCTTTCCAGTAACGACTCCTCCATCATCTGCAGAAATAAAGTAATAGAACTCTTTATCTGTATTCACCTTCCGAACGGATACTCCTACAGCCTCCACTCCAGTCAAAACAGCAGGTTCACTCAGTAAACGGACACTCTCTTCTCCACTGATCGTAAATGCAATCTCTCCATACAGCCGACCGTCTTCAACACGGATCGTTTGCTCAAATCGATCAGCCATAGGCACTGAACCATCCTCAGCACGAACACACTCCATCGCACCAATGCTTAAAAATAAACTCGTCACCAG
>CALFDI010000190.1 GCA_937952875.1 uncultured Verrucomicrobiales bacterium | reverse complement strand
TCAATCCGTTTGTGAAAAACGAAAATGCCGCACTGATCAGCTCTCGAGGCACTGATTTTTTCGCCCTGCTACATTCAGGTTATGGCGAAGGAAGGCCACTGGAATTTCGTGCCAAAGGTCAGCGCCTTGTTGCTGCTGATTACTCTTGTCCAACAGGTCAATGGAATCACGTGACGGGTGTATGGAAGTCTGGAGAGATACAGAAGCTCTACATAAACGGTGAAGAGGTTGCCAGTCATCAGAGTCCAAGGTCAGGGGTCATTGAGATTGAGCAATGGCTCATCGGAAGGGATAGATATTTTGAAGATCGTTTCTACAGCGGTATGCTCACAGATGTGCAGATCATTCCACAGGCTTATGATGCAGCACAGGTCGCAGCTCTGTATTCGGAAAACTTACCATCAGGTCATACTGTAGGCCCAGTAGCTGCCAAAGGGTTTCTGCGTTGGGATTATTCGAGCGCGGTGAATCATTCAACAATCGGAGAGCTTGTGAGTGATCCTGAATATTGGGCAAATACAGAGAATGGCGCCTTTAGCGGCTTCATAGCTGGTTCATCGACTGGTATCGTTGCTACACGCGGAACGGCATCTCGAGTCCGTGGGTATATCACGGCACCTGCGACTGGTGATTATTTCTTTTGGGTTGCATCTCGACGTGCGGTAAATCTCTCCATCTCGCCCGATAGTGAGAAATATTCAAAGCGCAGAATCGCTCGCTTATCTCCCGATTTAGGAACGTCAGCAGGTGTTACTATCAATCATCCGACACGATGGGATGTTTACTACTCTCAGCTCAGTGAGCCGGTTTCACTAGAAGCTGGAGAAAAGTATTATATCGAAGCTTTCCAAGCAGGTGGAAATGCTCCTGATGCTCACTTAGCCCTCGCTTGGGCTCGTCCAGATCTGGGCGTTCGCGAGCTCATACCGAGTGAGTTCATCTCACCTTACGTTCATGAAGAAGGGGATCGCGATGATGATTTCCTGCCTGATGCATGGGAACTTCAATACGGATTGGACCCCGCAGATAATGGTCGCTTAGATGTGGCTCATCAGGGTGAGTGGGGAGACTTCGATGAAGACGGCTTACGCAATCACGAAGAAGACCTCGCGGGCACAGATCCTAGCCTTGCTGATACAGATGGCGATGGCATCAGTGACTGGGCAGAGGTTAATGCCTATCAAACAAATCCAGCAGTCTCAGATGTTACGCCTGAGTCGATCGTCCACACAGTAGACTTAAGTGCAGAGCTTGGATCAGGAATAGATTGGATAAGAGGAGTTGATGGTGGCATTGCAGCGACAAGCTTCCGTGGATCAGGGTCATGGAATTTCTCGACTCCAGAAGATGGGCACTGGATCGTCCAACTCTCGGCGAATCTGCGTGGCAACCTTCGCTTTGAAGAGGAATTACCGATCATTGTGTCAATCAACGGACACGTCGTGCAGCGCACAACGATGGATTTCCGTGGTCGAGTGCCTGGAACATTGCGGGTCCTCACACCATGGATGCCAGCAGGGAGTCACGAGGTAGAGATCTTTATTGATAATAATACAACGCGCCGTTCACTTCAGTTGAATTCGATCACAGTGAGCATCCCAGGAGGGATTGACCTTGATGGCTCTGGTCTAGCGGATTGGGCGGATGCCTCTCTGTCAGAGCGTAGCTACGGACTTCCCAATAACCTCTACTCCCATATCTCGCCAGCAATGATCGAAGGAGTCTCACCAAGCCAATCACTGGTGGATATCACAACGATCAATCGATCTGGGCAGACTCACCGCGATCAGCGTTTCACTGAGCAACAGATGCAGAGAATGCTCGATAATTTTGAAAATCGAGTCGATCGCTATGCTAGCCGTCTTCAAACACAGATGCGACAAGTGCAGAGCCATCCCACATGGAATCACCATAATGGTGGCCGTATGGAAGGCACTCACAGACCTCACACGGACGGCCCAGGCACACGCCGTTGGTATTCTATGTTAGATCTCCAGCCAAATGAAGCTGTGGGTTATGTTGCACAGCAGGAAAATCTCGGCACTTACCATACCGGTATGATCGCGTGGATGCCCGTGAATGTGTTTGAAGCAGATTCTCTCACAATCCCTGCTGGATCTGATCTCCTCATCGGGGCTTGGATTAAAGAGTGGGATTCAAAAAACATAACTCTCGAGGTAAACGGTGAAGTCCACACATTTAGGTCGACTCAATCTCATACAGAGCATTTTGCCTCTGCCGGCATCTACACAGTTATAGCGACTCATCAAGATGGTGAGACAAGCGCAATGACGATCAACGTTGTAGATGCATCCCTACCCGGGCATCTCTCCGTAGGTGAAGAAAGATTTTCTACCAATAGCCTCCCTGGAGTCGCAGTAGATCTCGCTCTTGATACCAATTCTGAGGTGCCTCATAACGGCTTATCCTCTGGACCATCTGGCACTCAGACGAGATTAGCTGGCGTTAAGCCAGGCGTTTACAATGCCGCAGCACGCCTGCCTCAATCTGAAGGGAATGCCCGCAGCGCGATTCTTGATCAA
>CALFDI010000189.1 GCA_937952875.1 uncultured Verrucomicrobiales bacterium | reverse complement strand
TCTCCGGCGGGGCTTGGGATGATTCTTTTTAGTGGCAGGGGCGGGACGCCCCTGTTCCTTAGTGCTTAATCCATTAGGGCGAACTTTAGGACGCCTGAGGAGGCGACTTCGCCGTTTACAAGGCAGCGACATTCGGCTTGGCCGATGTTGCGGCGGACTTTGAGGAGCTTTGCTTCGATGAAGAGGACGTCGCCTGGGACGACTGGGCGACGCCATTTGACGTCGTTCACGCTCATGAAGTAACCAATTTTCCCCTGATTCTCAGGTTTCTTCAGTAGGAGAATGCTTGCGACTTGTGCCATGGCTTCGACTTGGAGCACTCCGGGCATCACTGGGTGCCCTGGGAAGTGCCCTTGGAAGTATGGCTCATTCATGGTGACGTTCTTCACGCCGGTGCATTCGTCATCGCCATTGAAGTCAACGACACGGTCGACCATGAGGAATGGATAGCGAT
This sequence comes from uncultured Verrucomicrobiales bacterium, assembly GCA_937952875.1. GTDB lineage: Bacteria > Verrucomicrobiota > Verrucomicrobiia > Verrucomicrobiales > Akkermansiaceae > CALFDI01. The sequence continues at coordinate 3,549 of CALFDI010000189.1, read as the reverse complement.
GAGGGAGAACTTTTTGGATGTCATTCACATCCATGACGGCTTCGCCGTCTGGGATCTTGACCGGCGGGATCATCTTACGAAGAAGGTTATAACTCTTCTTCATTTTAAGGGCCATCTGGGTATTTGGTCCGTGGCCAGGGGCGACTGCGATGACATGACCAGTAAAGCGCTTACCAGACAGCATCAGATCTCCGATGATATCGAGTGCTTTGTGGCGGGCAAATTCGTTCGTAAAGCGCATTGGCTCTTTACTCATGACATTCTCTCCGCGGATGACGACGGCGTTTTCCAGACTACCGCCTTTGATCAGCCCCTTATCGAGGAGTGGCTTAATATCTTCGTAGAATGTGAATGTCCGGGCTGGAGCGATTTCCTTTTCATAGCTCTCAGGTGTGATCTCCCCACTGGAGAAATATTGAGTGACGCGGCCTTCTGGACCGACATTTGTGACGGAAATTCTCAGTTTCGTATCGGGGACGATGGTAATGATAGAGCCATTTTTTGTCTCTAAGTGCATGGTCTCGCGGATTTCCCAGGTCTTCCGCGGTTGATCCTGTTCAATGGTGCCGGCCTGCTTGATCAGCTCTACGAATGGTTGGGCTGATCCATCTCCTATAGGTGGCTCATTCGAGTCCATCTCAATTATGGCATTATCCACGCCCATACCTACGAGGGCTGAGATGACATGCTCGACGGTGTGCACTTTGACAGATCCTTCTGCGAGGGTTGTAGCACGTTCGACCGTGCGGACTTTCTCTACATCTGCATCGATGAAGGGCTGATCTGGCAAATCGATCCTGCGGAACTTATATCCATGGCCTGCTGGAGCTGGCTGGAGAGTCAGTGTTACCTTCTCTCCTGTATGAAGTGAGGTGCCTTCCAAGGTCGCTGGATTAGCGAGAGTTCGTTCGTTCACGGCGGACATGCGTGGGTGTTAGCGAGTTCCACAGAAAAAGGAAACCCGAAATACTTCGGAAAAACTAAGTGATTAGGTCACTACTTCCAGAGTTCCCACCACTTGTCCTTATCTTTGGAGCTCGCTTGAGCAAATTCGATATTGGTAAAGACTTCCTCTTTAAACTCTCTTGAATTGGGTGAGCCGATGTAATCTTTATGCGACACTACGACAGCCCACAGGTTTTTTCCTTTATGGAAGTATAGGGTATCTAGGGCGACGTCTTCTCCATCTATGATGAGATCCATCGAAACCTCTCCCCCGTTAAGTTCTTCGATCTTACGGAACTTCTTATCACTTCTCACAATTTTCGACTTCTGGGCTCCAGCCATAGCCATCATCCCCATCGACATGCCATGAATGATACCGCTGGGGTCTTTATCGATGTAATCCGCTGAGGCAAAACTCATCTTCATAGTTAAGATAAAAATACCTTCAGACTCTGCTCCACCTAGATCGATGGAAGATACGACCTGACTTAGCGCCGGAGGCACAGGCAGATTCATCGTCTCTGGCTCGCGATGCATGTTAACAGAAAGGCCACATGTCTTGAACTTTCCGAGATTCTCCTTAGCGGGGATCACCCCACTTCCCACCATACTCGTCGTGCCCTGCACTGAGAGCACAACCAGTCCAAAAACCCCGAACAATAAAGTGCCCGTCGCTATAAGAGTAAGCAACAAGGTATCAGAATCGAAGAATTTCTTCGAGGATTTTGAACTATAATTCATAAACGAGGGTTAGATGGTATCTTAGTGAATCTAACTACTTCGTCTACCTAAAATTCGTTCATACTTAATGCTCTCATCAAACATCAGTAAGACTTCTTGATCTGAAATGACTTCATTTTCTCTCTCAATGTATAGCGAGTTATGCCGAGCCAACGCGAAACTTGCGCTTGATTCCCCCCTGCCTGGCGGAGAGCTTCCGAGATGATAGCTGACTCCGCAGCCTGCACGATTGATCGATGAATATCTGTCCGTTCACCCGCTTTTGCTTGATGAACCAGCTCTTCGGCTAGACGTTTTAATGAATCTTTGTGCTCTGTGGCATCCGGCTTTTCCTCATCTAAGAGTTCTCGGATATCGCCCAAGCCTATGACATAGCCACGCCTCTTGATCAGTGCTCTGCGGAGAATATTCTGAAGCTGTCTGATATTCCCTGGAAATGGCTGATCGGTAAGTAAAGCGACGGCCTCAGACGTAATCGCTGGCTCATCGATGCCTAACTCTTTCCCATAGTGAACGAGGAAATGATCCACTAATTGCGAGATGTCCGACTCCCTCTCGCGGAGGGGTGGCAGATCGATCGTGGCCCCATTTAATCGATAAAAAAGATCTTGCCTGAATCGGCCTTCATCGACCATTTTCTCTAGATCCTGATGAGTGGCCGCTATGAAACGGACATCTGTTGGGATATCAGTCTGCGAGCCCACTCGCTGGATTTGCTTCTCTTGTAGAACTCGTAAAAGCTTCGCCTGCAGGGCGAGATCCATATCACCAATTTCATCGAGAAAAAGAGTCGCCCCGTGCGCCATCTCAAAGCGCCCAATCCTGGTCTTCAGAGCACCAGTGAAGGCACCTTTCTCGTGCCCAAATAGCTCACTTTCTAACAGCTCAGGCGGTATAGCTGCGCAGTTCACAGCAAAAAACGGCTTATGAGCACGGTGCCCATGTTGATAGAGGCCACGTGCAATAAGTTCCTTTCCTGTTCCAGTCTCGCCGCGGATAAGCACCGTGACAGGCGTCGCAGCTAGTTTCGCCACCTCTCGGTAGACTTTCATCATCGCGCGGCTATTCCCGATGAGGACATCAGATCCCTCACTATCTGGGCTGGCTGCCACACGCCGGCCCATCTCCTTAGCACTGGCGAGGGCCTCGCCTAATAAGTCGAGCAGTTCATCCGTATCAGCAGGCTTCGCCAAAAAGTCATACGCTCCCGCCTGAACAGCTTTAATCGTCAGAGTGCTTTCTACGACGGCACTGATCATCAGCACGGGCAACATCGGGACACGCTGATGCAGAGTCTCGACGAGCCGCAGACCGCTCATTCCCTCCAGAGCATGCTCTGTGACGACAGCATCGTAGCCGTGCACCTCTTTCAGAGCACTCTCACCACTCTGCTTCACAGCTGTTTCATACCCAGCTTTATCCAGAGCAGCTGATAACACAGCAGCCGCATCGGTATCAGGATCAACTATAAGAATACGCTCAGCCACAGAGGGAGCCTGAATCATTCAGCCGAGGAGACAAAGCCACATTTATAGAAAAAAACCGTGTGCATCTGGCAAGTTTCACGTTTAAACCCGCTTCACACATGAAGACCTGCCCTAAATACACCTTCGGCGTTGGCGATCGCTTCGCCCACGGCGCTCACGCGCAACTCTCCGCATTCATCGCTGCAGCAGAACTCGGCGTCGATATCACACCTACCTGGAATAAGTCTAACCGCGAGCACGATATCATCGGCTCTGAGCCACAGTCCACTCGCGACGCTGCCGATAAGGCTGTCGCCGATCTCGGCTGGGATAAGGAGTATCTTCTAGATGCTGATCACATTAACCTCAGCACAGTCGACCGCTTCGTCGCACCGTG
>CALFDI010000188.1 GCA_937952875.1 uncultured Verrucomicrobiales bacterium | reverse complement strand
TCACTGTAACGATCTGATCGCCGTCTTGTCCGATGATGCCGTAGAGACCGAAGTCCTCTTCAGGAGACTTCCCCATTCCTCCAGCAAAGCGGCCGTCAGTTTCTACGATGAGAGCGAGTTGATTAAGAACTGTCGTCTGAGGCAGACTTTTAAGTTCATTCTCCTTGAGAGGATCTTTTCCAAATTGGCCGAGCCAGCGGTTCACATTATCGAGCACTGAGCCCTTCGAGACAGAGAGGTAGACCTCGCCTTTTCCTGACTCGCCGAAGCGATAGTTCATCAGGCGAAAGCGCGTGCCTGGGAGCTTATTCCACCCTGCTGGCGTCTCTGACACGTAGGGAGATGGCTTTGCATTCGTGAATCTCTCCGTGCTAGAGGCATTCAGCTTAGGGATCTTATCCAGTGAGGTGACTCGACGAGTCTCCGTGATAACGACTTCTTTATCCTGCTCATGGCAGGCTGTGAAGACGCTGAGGCAGATAAGGGAGCTTAAAAAAAGGTGATTCTTCATGAGAGCAAGCACTAGCCACGTAAGCTGGGCTTTTCATACGTGCAAGCGGATTCAAAAGTTACACCTATGAATACTATTCAATCGTCCGATGTTCGAATGGCCTCAGACTTCAACCATTTATGGTAAACCAGCCAGCCAAAAGGGATCACTGCTGAGAAAAAAAGCTTCACGACTTGGGGAAATTTCCACCCAGCACGGCACCAGGCAAAGACCAGAACAAGACAGAAGAGCGTGAACAGGCCTCCATGGATGCGACCTGCTATGGAGACAGGAGTATGATCACCTGTGAAGGCACGGTATGGCATGGCTCCGAAGAAAAGAGCAATCGCAGAGAGCCCTTCGATGAAAGCTACAATCCGCAGCCACCAGATGGAGTTCGTCATCACGTTGATCTAAGATTTTGCCTGCCCTGTGCCACGGCGAATGACGTTATTCTCCTCATCCATGACAATTTTTTTCGGTTCTACCTGAGTGTCTGACCAAGTGAATGACATGATCGTAATCCGTTCGCCGGCTTTTATTTTTAGCGCAGCGCCACCATTCATGAGGATGCGCTTTGAACCAGCTGGACCTTCTAACACATAGGTCTCAAGTCGATTCCCAGAGGTTGCCGAACCAATCAGCACCTTCTCCCCAGGCCAGAGATCGACAGCCTCCATCATGTCTTTTGGGATCTCAATACTGCCCTCGTAGTCAACAATGGCATCAGTCACCATTGCGCGGTGAATCTTAGATTTCAGGAGCAGTCTCTGCATGCGTGGAGGAAAGAGTGATCATAGGCATAGGGTCAAGGGGAAAGGTCATTGAGTGAGCAGCTTAATGCCAATCAAAGGAACTCATGCAAAAAGCGATCAACAAAAAAGCCAGACCCACGTGAGCAGGTCCGGCTTTTATCGAAAAAATCAGAGTGACTTTACTTAAAGGAAACGAGTTCGATATCGAACACGAGCATTCCTGATGGCGCACCAGGACGTGATGGAGTCTCACCGTAGGCGAGGTCAGCTGGGATCCAGAAGCGGCGCTTTTCACCGACTTCCATGAGCTGGACACCTTCAGTCCAGCCTTTGATGACCTGATTCAGGCCAAAGGTCGCTGTCTCGCCGCGCACGACTGAGCTATCAAACATCTCGCCATTCGTCATCCAACCTGAGTAGTGGACTTCGACGTTACTCGTGGCCTTTGGCTTATCGCCGCCGTTGCCTTTTTTCAGAACTTTATGAGCGATTCCAGACTCAGTCTTCTCTGCATCTGCAGGAGCAGCTGCGACATCTGCTGGGACTTCAGGAGCAGGTTGAGCTTTGACGATATTGAGAACATCAACGTCGATAATAAGCGTTCCTTCTGGGGCTCCTTGTGGTGCCTTTTCACCGAATGTGAGTGACTGAGGGATCCAGAGACGACGCTTTTCGCCCTTTTTCATAAGAGCCACGCCTTCTCTCCAACCTGGGAGGGAGAGGTCTTGGAGGCGAGCTTTGATTGGCTGGCCTTGTGTGACGGATGACTGGACGATGTTTCCATCGTTAGTCCAGATCGTGAAGTGCATCTCAGCGGTGTCACCATCAGCGACTGTCTCGCCTTCACCTGCAGTGAGGACTTTCGATGCGAGACCTGACTCTGTCTTCTCTGAATCGGCTGGAGCTTCGAGATTCTCTGGAGTCTTAGGAGGCTCTGGTGCGACTTCTACATCGAGAAGCTCGACATCGAATACGAGCATTCCACCTGGACGACCACCACCAGGGTTCTCACCATAGGCAAGGTCTGCAGGGATCCAAAAGCGGCGCTTTTCACCGACGACCATGAGCTGAAGACCTTCTGTCCAGCCCTTGATCACACCACCGAGTGGGAATGTGATCGGCTGTCCACGCTCGACTGAGCTGTCGAACATTTTGCCATCAGTTGTCCAACCTGTGTAGTGGACTTTCACGCTATCTTTAGCGAGTGGCTTAAGGTCGCCATTTCCTTTAGTCAGGACCTTACTTGCGAGGCCTGAGTCTGTCTTTTCAGCATCAGCCGGAACGGCTGCTACGTCTGCGGGTGCTTCGAGCATATCTTTTTTATCATCTTGGGCTGTAGCAGTCAGAGCTGATCCGAGGAGGACAGCACATGATGCGAGCAGAAAGGGTTTGGCTTTCATTGTCTGGCGACACTTAACGCGATTCCCCCTGCTGTCTAGTGCGCTTTTCATTTATTAGGAGGCGATTTAGACTGAAAAGACGGCCTCCTGCGCTTTTGTCAGCACATTAGAGAGACTCTGGACTTATGAATAATCGCCGCCTAGCCTCTCGCTCCCATATTTTTAGAATACCTTACATGACTATTACCCGTCCCCTCACCCTTCTGGCTTGCATGACTCTCCCACTGCTCGCTCAAGAACCAGCACCAGCGGAAAAGCCAGCCGAAGAGGCAGCAGCACCTATGATGGATCCAGCTGTTGTTAAGAAAAATGTCTCTTACTACTTCGGCTACTCCACAGGCATTCAGTTTTCACGTCAGACAGGCGGCAGCGTGACTGCGGAAGACATTAACACAGAAGAATTCATGAAGGCCTTCATGGATGCAGTGCAGGAAAAGGAGCAGGCCTTGAGCGAAGAAGAGCTTAAGAAGACATTAGAAGCTTTCGGAAAGACTGT
>CALFDI010000187.1 GCA_937952875.1 uncultured Verrucomicrobiales bacterium | reverse complement strand
TTTCAGTTGTATCACCGACCCATACGCCAGCGCCTAGGTTGAAACCTGCGTATTCAGTGCCGACTGAAAATCCAGCTTCGATGAGATCGTCGCCGAAGTTAACACCACGGAAGTTGTATTGTGAAGAGTAGCCGACTGTGACTTCACCTTCGATTTCAGCTGAAGCTGTTGAAGCGAAAGCAAGAGCAGCTGCGCCTGCGAGCATAGTAATTTTTTTCATAATAGGTCTGTCTTTGTTGGATCAGGATGTTTCGGAAAAGTTAGATTTCCCCAAAACGTGATAATGTCTTTAAGGCCTGCTATTTGATCTGGCAAGCTATAAATTTTATACCGATCCTTCAGTTCTCTAGCATTTAGCGGGCCAATTATTCAGAAATGTGTAATTGGGCGGACGGGAATACCTTTTTTACCAAAGTAGTCTTTAGCCTCCTGGACGGTATGTTGCCCGAAGTGAAAAATACTTGCAGCGAGGACAGCATCAGCTTTGCCTTCATCTAGCACGTCGACCATGTGTTGGAGATTCCCTGCACCGCCACTGGCAATGACGGGGATGCCGACAGCTTCACTCACGGCGCGAGTCAGCTCTATATCATAGCCGTCCTTCGTGCCATCAGCATCCATACTGGTTAATAGAATCTCACCAGCGCCTCTGTTATAGACTTCCTTTGCCCATTCGATGGCATCTAGGCCTTCAACGGGTTTACGCCCGCCGTGTGTGTAGACTCCCCATTTTCCAGGTGAGATCTGTTTAGCATCGATCGCGACGACAATGCACTGGCTGCCGAAGGCTTTAGCACCGGCATCGACGATGTCTGGACCGAAAATCGCAGAGGTATTGACGCCGACTTTATCTGCACCCGCCATCAGCATGCGATGCATGTCATCCGTGGTGCGGATGCCTCCACCGACTGTGAGTGGCACGAAGCACTGCTCGGCGGTTTTTTTTACCACATCAGCCATGGTGCTGCGGCCATCTGATGTGGCAGTGATATCGAGAAAGACGATCTCGTCAGCCTGCTGTTCGCTGTAGGCGACGGCGCTCTCGACAGGGTCGCCAGCATCTCGGAGGTCTACGAAGTTTGTTCCTTTGACGACGCGGCCATTCGTGACGTCGAGGCAGGGGATAATCCGTTTAGCGAGCATGCGGTTGATATGAATGGTGATGGCCGTAGGATCAACTTCGAACTTCTATCCTCGCAGAGTGCTTATGACGGCGGAGGTGTCTGTGAGGTCTTTAAAGCAGGCGTCTGATCCAGGAAGAGTCTCACAGGTGAAGCGGCCCGTCTCGACCGTTAAGACATTCGCTCCGATCGCCTTCGCGCAGGCGATATCTTTTGGCGTGTCACCGATGATCCATGTATCAGCAGGAGAAAACTGGCGCCCAAAGTGATTCTCAGCCCGCTCTAAAGCAATCGGTCCGAGCTTATTCCGATCCCAGTGATCATCGCCCCATGCGCCGAAGGGAAAGTGACGATCGATTCCATACGATTGCACCTTTCGCATGCCTCCTTCCGCGATGTTTCCAGTGAGAAGTGCGAGGGCGAAGTCATCTTGCTGGCAGGCGAGTGTGTCTAACAACTTATTGACCCCTGGAAGGAGTTGGCCGGGATATTCATCACTGGCTAGAAAGCAGTCTAGGTGTTCGAGGTAGGAATCATAGTAGGCCTGAATAGCTTCTTCTGTGATCTCTTTTTGAAAATGCTGGAGAACAGAGCGGACTATGCCTTCATCTGTGCTGCCGGCTAGATCGAGCGGCGGGCCTTCCTCTCCGAAAAGCGTAACGGAGGCTTCTTTTAATGATCTCATACCAGAGCCACCAGTATCAATTAGAGTGCCATCGATATCGAAAAGGAGGAGTTTCATAATAAAGTAAAGAGAGTGATGGAGGTGCGGAGTCGTTTATAAAAAGCTGAATGCAGCTCAGAAAAAAGGCTCCGAACGTATTTCGCTCGGAGCCTTAGTAGAATGGATGAAGAGTTATTCAGTAGATGAGGTTTCTTCTTCTGAAGTCTCCTCTTCTTTTTCAATTTCTTCGCTGTCTTCGAAGTCATCTTCTTCGATGAGGTCACCGTGGAAGAGCTTGAACTTCCGGACGCGTTGATCTTTTGGAAGAGGGGAGAGGATCATTGTGACGGCGCGGCCAGCGAGGCGTGGCTGCTGATCGACATTCGCCATCGTAGTCATGTCACCGGCGACACGCTTAAGCTTCTCGATGCCGAGCTCTTTGTGGGCATTTTCACGTCCACGGAACTGGAGCTGAATGCGGACCTTATGCCCGTCATCTAAAAACTGCTCAATACGACTACACTTAATGTTGTAGTCATGCTGCTCTGTGCGGACGCGGAATTTGACTTCCTTGAGGCGGGTCACAGCTTTCTTGCGGTCTTTTTTCAATTTCGACTGCTCGTATTTGTATTTTCCGTAATCCACCATCTTACAGACGGGTGGATCCACTTTGCCGGCGATTTCAACGACATCGAGGCCGATTGACTTGGCTTTTTGAATCGCATCTTGAGTATTCATGACGCCGAGCTGTGTGCCGTCGTGAAAGACCACACGGATTTTCGGGGCACGAATACGCTCGTTGACGCGAGTCATATCGCGTCTGTTATTCTTACGGAATTTGTTAGGCTTCTTAGCTATAGTGCTTGCAGTGGTATGGGGTAATCAATTGAGGGCATGGAAATGCTCTGCGACTGTGAACTCACGGAGTGTGAGAGGTATCGTAACGCCTATCATACTAAAAAATGAGACCAATATCGTCACCTCGCTCTTTAAAGAGAACGTTCGGAGATTTCTTGGCTGATAGTGGCGATGAATTCATCTAAAGGCATGCTTCCGAGGTCATCTCGGTCACGGTGGCGGACGCTGACTGATTGAGACTCAACCTCGCGCTCGCCGATAGTTAGCATATACGGCACGCGATCCAGCCTCGCAAGACGAATCTTAGCCCCGAGCTTTTCTGCTGCGGCGTCTACGGTGAGACGCACGCCTGCAGCAGTGATTTTCGCCGCCATTTCACGCGCTTCTTTTTCATACTTCTCAGAGAGCGGTAGGACGCGGACTTGCTCTGGAGCGAGCCATGTCGGGAATTTCCCCTCGAAGTGCTCGATGAGAAGTCCGGTAAATCTTTCCAGCGAGCCGAATGGCGCGCGGTGGATCATGACTGGGCGGTGAGGCTTATTGTCAGATCCGATGTAGCTAAGGTCAAAGCGCTCCGGCAAATTGTAATCGACCTGCACAGTTCCGAGCTGCCAATCACGGCCAATGACGTCTTTGACGACGAAGTCGATCTTAGGTCCGTAGAACGCTGCTTCACCGAGTTCTTCTGTATAGTCGACACCGAGCGTCTCGACAGCGTCACGAAGGGCGGCTTCCGCCTTATCCCAGTTCGCAGGATCTCCCACATATTTATCAGAATCTGGGTCACGGAGTGAAAGGCGGACGCGGTAATCGGCCATGCCGATCGTGCCGAGCACCTTTTTGACGAGGCCGAGACACATCTGAATCTCTTCGGCGATCTGATCAGGCGTGCAGAAAAGGTGCGCGTCATCTTGAGTAAAGCCGCGGACTCGAGTCATGCCGCCTAGCTCGCCGGACTGCTCCCAGCGATAGACTGTGCCGAATTCAGCGAGACGAACCGGCAGATCACGGTAGGAGTGGTGATCACTCGCATAGATCTTGATGTGATGCGGGCAGTTCATCGGCTTCAGCATGTAGCCCTCGATCTCTCCAGTGCGGAGACCATTCATGAGAGTCGAGCACGTCGAGTCATCTTGAGACAGAGCCTCTAGGGCATCGCGCTCAGCGAAGGGAGGATATTGGCTTTCTTCGTAGAAGGGGAAATGTCCAGACGTCCGGTAAAGGTCGAGCTTACCAATGTGCGGTGTGAAGACCTGCGAGTAGCCCTGCGCATCTAGCTCTTCTGTGATGAAGTCCTGCAGTGAGCGGCGGAGGAGTCCACCTTTTGGCTTCCAGAGAATGAGGCCTTGGCCGACAGCTTCATCGATGGCGAATAGGCCGAGTTCGCGGCCCAGTTTACGGTGATCGCGCTTCTTCGCC
>CALFDI010000186.1 GCA_937952875.1 uncultured Verrucomicrobiales bacterium | reverse complement strand
ATGACCATATCTCCGCCTTCCATTTCGACCTTTGCTCCGAGAGCTTCGAGTCCCTTTAGATGGAGATCGATTGGGCGGTCTCCGATGACACACCCGCCAGGCATGGATACGCGTGTCTCTCCGAGCCGTGCTAGGAGGGGGCCCATCACACAGATAGAGGCCCGCATCTTACGCACCAAATCATAGGGAGCACCTGTGAGGATAGACTTCGCCTCGATATTAAAGCGACCACTGAAACGCTCTACTTCTGCCCCCAGAGCTGAGAGGATCTGTAGCATGTAATTTGTATCAGAAACGTCAGGAACACGGGAGATCGTGACCTTTTCATCCGTCAACAGAGAAGCAGCAAGGATCGGTAAAGAGGCGTTCTTTGAGCCAGAAATATTGATGGTGCCAGACAGCTGGTGGCCACCGTGAACGATAAGTTTATCCATGGAAAAGGGGGAGAAAGGTCAGGTTTTCCTAATATCACAGAGATATTGAGAAAACGGTTTTGACCTTTTTGATCTATCAGTGCCGAAAATCCAGCTTTTTGTCTCATGTTAGAGAGGCTGGTGGGCTTAATCGTCTACCAAAGCTTTTTGACAGCTCGTTCGATTTGCTCAAGACGAGACTTCAGAGAGCCTGTGTAGCCGACTGAGATACGGAGCAAGCCTGGGGAGAGGCCGATGTCTTTCTGCTCATCTTCGGAAATCTCTGACGAGGTGGAACTCCCTGAGCAGCTCATGAGGGTATCAGAATAACCGAGAGAGACAGCAATGAGGCCAAATCTTTCCTCATTCTGTAAGATTCCGAGTAACTTATTTGCACGTTCTTCGGTTTCACAATCAATTGCGATCATCCCGCCAAATCCATAACCCTCATTGGCTAGACGTATAAAGCGATCGTGCTGTGGGTGATTTGGCAAGCCTGGATAGATCACGGGTATACCAAGTGAGTCTAGCCGCTCTGCGATCACTTGGGCACGGTGACTATGCTCTCGCATCCTGATCGCGAGATGAGGAAGGCGTTGCATAATGTCGAAGGAGACCTGTGGGTCGATAGTAGGGCCAAATAGCATTACAGGCCCTGTATTGAGATCGTAGAGTGAATGGCCGAATTCTTGATCACAGCAAATACATCCAGCTACGATGTCACTGGCACCATTGATATATTTCGTCATCGAGTAGATCACCACGTCAGCCCCCAGCTTAGCCGGTGAGATGATCATCGGAGTGAAGGTATTGTCGACAACGAGTTTAATTCCTTTGGCTTTTGCGAGTTTTGAGAGAGCCTCGATGTCGGCTACTGTGAGGCTAGGGTTTCCTACAGTTTCTACGTATAAAACCTTGGTGTTGGGAGTGATCGCTGCTTCGAAGGCGCTAGTATCGCCTGGAGAGACAAAGCTCGTGGAGATTCCATACTTCGGCAAAAGATCATTGAAGAGAGCATATGTGCCTCCGTAGACCATATTACTGGCGACGATGTGATCGCCCTGACCACAGAGTTGCATGATGGAGCATGTGATCGCTGCCATACCGCTCGCAGTGCTGACTGCGAATTCAGTGCCTTCCATTGCCGCCAGGTAGCGATCTAGGACGCTGACTGTGGGATTAAAATGCCGACTGTAGAGATAGCAGCCTCCGCGATCTGGTCCACGTTTTCCAGCGAAGATCTCAGGCATATCACCAGGCTCCATCACAGTAAAAGTGGAGGACCGCTCTATAGATGGCACGACGCCGCCATGTTCACCGAATTCACGTCTTGCTTCTGTAATAGCCTGTTCTGGCTCAAAGTCATTTTTGCTCACGGACAGATCCCTATCACGCCCCTAGCCTAAAACCCAAGCGAGTTATTTCCCGTATATCGTTTTATGGCACTTCTATGTGTATTTTGAGTTTAATTGCTCAACGGTGAGGGAGCTTCTTTAAGCTCCGATCATTTGACATTTGGCTTTATTGAAGAGGTTTGAGCGAGAAAGCTTGGTGCTCTTGCTGGAGTTTCAGAATATTATTCGGATTCGTTGCGATATGACTTCTGACACAAATCCTCTCTGTGAGGTTACGGAATTGTCCTGCGATATAGTCTTTAATATTACGCATTGAATTCACGGAAATGAGCCCAAAATCGTGAATTCTATTAAGTTTTCACGATTTTGAATGGAAGGTCCGAAATCTCGAAATGTTCTTTCAAGATCTAAACGACAGCAAAAAATAAGGGAGCTGCGATTTCTCGTAGCTCCCTTATCAAAAAATGGTGGGCAGAGAAGGATTCGAACCTTCGTACACTTACGTGAGCAGATTTACAGTCTGCCGCCTTTAACCACTCGGCCATCTACCCATGTAGTATTTGTCGTGGACTGTCTTGCGACAGCGGGGGTGGGATATTGAGTTGGGGGAGAGGAGGCAAGAAGATTTTAGAGAAAAAGCAGGTTTTTTTCACCTTTCGGGGAGAGTCGTCCTTGCCTTGTGGAGATTCTTTCGATACGCGGCTATGCCTATGCCAGTTGCAACACCAGCTCAGTATGCCGCCATGCTTGATGCCGCCCAAAAGGGAGGTTACGCTTATCCAGCGATCAACGTGACATCTCTCACGACTGCTAGCGGTGCCCTTAAGGCATTTGCTGAAGCGAAGTCTGATGGAATTATCCAAGTCTCAACCGGTGGCGGCCAGTTCGCCTCAGGGACTGCTGTCAATGATGCCGCATTCGGTGCTATCGTCTTGGCTGAGGCCATTCACCGTCTTGCTGAGAAGTATGATATCTTAGTCGGTCTTCACACAGACCACTGTCACCCAGAGAAAGTTGATTCATTCCTCCGTCCTCTTCTCGATGCTTCACGTGCGCGCAAGGCTGAAGGAAAAGGCCCACTTTTCCAGTCGCACATGTTCGACGGATCAGTCGTAGAACTCGATGAGAATATGAAGATTTCTGCGGAACTTCTTAAAGAGTGTGTCGAGCTCGACATCATTCTCGAAATCGAAGCAGGTTGCGTCGGTGGTGAAGAAGACGGACACGACACATCAGGCCTCCCGGCTGAGAAGCTTTATACTTCTCCGGAGGATATGATGCAGGTGTATGAGACTCTTAATCCAATTGGTCGCTTCATGTTTGCAGCCACATTTGGAAATGTTCACGGGGCATATAAGCCAGGAGCTGTTAAGCTGAAGCCGACTATTCTCCGCGATGGTCAGAAAGTCGTCACTGATAAGTATGGTGCGGATGCTGAGATGGATCTCGTCTTCCACGGTGGATCTGGAACGTCTTCAGAGGATCTTCAAGAGACTCTCGACTATGGAGTCGTAAAGATGAATATCGATACTGACACCCAGTATGCATTCTCTCGTCCGATCGTGACTCACATGAGCGAGAATATCGAAGGTATGCTTAAGATCGACGGTGAAGTCGGTAATAAAAAGGCCTACGATCCTCGTTCATACCTCAAGAAGGCAGAAAACAGCCTCTGTGATCGAATGAAGCAGGCTTGCGATGAGTTACGCTCTACAGGGAAGTCTATCTTTGGAACCGTCTAATCTCGCTTGTAGAGAATTTTTTAAAAGGCTCGTTGCGTCTGCAACGGGCCTTTTTTCTTTTCGCCGGAGGCGGGATTTGTTCAGTGCTTACGCATGTCGACGAGTTCCGCTAAGGTGAAGGATAATCCACTCATGGATATGATCGTGAATGTGCTCATTCCGGTCATCGTTCTGAGTAAATGTAGTAAAGAAGGAGAAAAACTCTGGCAGCTAGGCCCGTATGTCGCGATGGGTGTCGCGCTAGCTGTGCCATTGATCTACGGAATTTGGCATTTTGTGAAAAATAAGAAGGTGAATATCTTCTCTGCTGTCGGGGTTGGAAATGTTCTTCTGACTGGTCTGATTACAATCTACCTTTATTCCACAGACGATCCCGAGACTCGAAAGCTCGCCCCTTATCTCTTCGGGATCAAAGAAGCGATTCAACCTCTGATTCTTGGCGCACTCTTTCTCTTTACACATAAGACAAAGACGCCGTTATTTAACGCCTTCGTCTATAATGAGAGCGTCTTTGACCAGAAACGGATTAATAAAGCTGTATCGGAAAGCAATAAAGAGCCCGCTTTATCGGAGCTTCTCTGGTCATCGACCAAGCTGTTTTTTGGATCGTTCTGCCTTTCAGCAGTCTTGAACCTCGGCCTGGCCTACTACTTCATGCATGATCTGGATGCGACTTCAGAGAACTGGAAAGAACTCTATAACGAAGACGTCGGCCGTATCACAGGATGGGGTTATCTCGTTATCGGCGGCCCACTCATCATAGTCGGCGGCTTTATACTCTATCGCATGGTGAGCGGGCTCAAGGAGTTGACTGGTCTCGAGACAGATGAAATTATGCAAGCTCGATAATCGATGCTTTAAACTTTAATCTACGAGTTTTCCGTAGAGAGTAAAACGGGATGTGTGGGTGATTTCGATATCGAGCATCTTCCCAGTGAGCTTCGTTTTATCTCCTTCGAAGATGACGATTCTATTCTGACTGGTGCGGCCGCTCAGTGTGCTGTCTTTTGTCTTGCTGACGCCTTCACAGAGGATGCGCTGGGTTGTCCCTACTAGAGCTTCGTTTTTCTCTTGTGCTATACGATCGACGATAGCGAGGAGCTTTTGGTTGCGCTCTTCTTTGACTTGCTCTGTGAGCTGATTCTCCATCTCTGCGGCCGGTGTGTTCCGGCGCTTTGAGTAGCGAAAGACGAAAGCGTTATCGAACTGGAGGCGTTCGTAGCAGGCAACGGTTTCTTCGAAGTGCTCCTCTGTCTCACCGGGAAAGCCGACGATGATATCAGTGGTGATGGCGATGTCTGGGCGGGCGGCTCTTATTTTCTCACAAATGGAGATGAATTTTTCATTTTTATAGGGCCGTTTCATCTGTTTCAGCACGGCATCGCTTCCACTCTGCATGGGGAAGTGGATGTGAGAGCAGAGCTTCGGGAGATAGGTGAAGCAGTTCACGAGATCATCTCGGAAACCTATGGGGTGGGGAGATGTGAAACGAATTCTTTCCAGCCCGTCGATCTCGTGCACGGCTTCTAGGAGCTGCACGAAGGGGCTCTTCCGGTCGACAATGTCGAATTCAGTGCGGCCATAGAGATTAACGATCTGTCCGAGAAGTGTAACTTCTTTGACGCCCTTAGCGACGAGGCCTTTGACTTCTTCTACGATGTGAGGGATGGGGCGGCCACGCTCTTTACCCCGTGTATCTGGCACGATGCAGAAGGAGCAACGCATATTACAGCCCTGCATGATGGAGACAAAGGCTGTGGACTGGATGTCCTTCGGCACGTGATCGCTAATCGTGTTTTGTGAGTCTACTTCGTCCTCCACATCGCAGACGCTTTCACCCTGGAGTGAGAGGGAAAGATCGTCCATGCGCCGTTCAGTGCGTGTTTTTAAAATACGGTCTACATAGTCGAAGACTCGGTGATATTTTTGCGTGCCGACGACGACGTCGAGATGCTTCACATCTTGAAGGAGTTCGGGGCCGCGACTCTGTGCCATACAGCCCATGAATCCATAGACGACGTGTGGCTTTTCGCGCCTCAAGTGGCCCATAGCGTTCATTTTATTGAGAGCCTTTTGCTCTGCCTGATCGCGGACGGAGCATGTATTGACGAGAATGGCGTCAGCATCCGTTGTGTCTGCCGTCACAGTGTATCCACCTTCGATAAACATCCGAGCAACCTGCTCGGAATCGCGTTCGTTCATCTGTCATCCGTATGTTTTGATGTAGACCTTAGGCATGGCGAGGAGGTTGAAGCATGAAATGCGGGTGTCTGCGATGGTTTTTTGCGAGGTAGACGTGATGGAGATCTTAGCTTAGCGTCCCCAGCAGTGAACGATATCAGTCTGGCTCAGCTTACTCTCATTGGTAGTTATCTCTTCGCAGCGATTGGGTTCATTGTGATAGCCGTCATGCGGAGTGACCAGCCGGCGGAAGACTTTGTGGAAAACGAGGACGCGTCCTTGCCTCCACCTCTCCCTACACAGCTACAGGTTGAAAGTGGTCTTAACCAGCCGGAGATGACTACGACAGAGAGGATTTTGAGAAAAATTCCACGTCTGGGGAAGCTGGACTTGTTAGGCATTGCGTTTGTCTGGCTGATTTATTCGGTTGGAGTGTTGACGCCTTTGATGAGCAAGACCGCTGAGACTGGAGCGCTTGAAAGGGCTGCGCCCACTCCTGAGACGATTCTAGGAGGTTCTCTCATTCTAGCGGTGATCGCTCTCGTTCCTTTGGCTATGATATCGCTACGCGGCAGTCTGCGTGTGTTCTTTGGTCTAAATGTGGCGGGGTTGAAAAAGGCGATGATCATTGGACCAGTCGTTGTTCTGGTCATGTTCGTTATGCTGGGTCTATTGCAAGCAGTGGGCTACGAGGCGTTTCTGGAGTCGATTTTTGGAAAGCTGGATAAGCAAGAGCCGGTCAAGATGGTGCTAGAGGCGAATGACCCGGCATTGCTCTTCTCACTCGGGATAGCCGCTGTCGTGATGGCTCCTTTAATCGAAGAAATTGTCTTTCGTGGGTATCTCTACCCAGCGATGCGGCATTTTACCGGAAAGCACTTTGCCGCGATCTTTTCAGCGATCATTTTCGCCGCGATTCATGGGAACGTGATGGCGCTGTTACCACTCTGCATTCTGGGCTGGGTGATGGCTGTGTCTTTTGAAAAAAGCCGCTCTCTCTGGGTGCCAATTGTGATTCATGCTATTTTCAACGGCTCTCAGTTTGGCATCATGCTGCTGCTAAAGGCAAATCCTGAGCTTATCCCTGCGACGCCGTGACGACGATTCAACAGACAGGTGAAGACGGGGCAATCCAGCGAATGATTGCTGGCCTGAGCACGTCTGACTCTGTGATCTGTGGACCGGGTGATGATTGTGCCGTGGTGGATACGGGTGCAGACCAGTTGCAGCTTTTAAAAACGGACGCTGTCGTAGAAGGTATTCATTTTCTTCCTAATGAGCAGCCTGAACGAGTAGGTTGGAAGGCTATAGCTCGGGTCGTGAGTGATTTTGCGGCGATGGGTGGATGGTCACAGCATTTTGTCATTACCATCGCCATTTCTGGGCAGCGAGAGGTCTCCTGGCTTGAGGGGCTTTATGCTGGATTAGAGAAATGTGCTCGGGAATTCGGTGGAGTCATCGTGGGAGGTGAGACGACGTCCCTCCCAGATGATGCACCTACTGTGATATCCGTAGCCGGAACAGGTGCTGTGGAGCGAGGTGCATGGGTCAGCAGATCGACAGCGTCTCCTGGTGACGTCATCTGCGTGACGGGTGCCCTGGGCGGCTCGATCAAAGGTAAGCATCTAGACTTTTTGCCGCGCGCGCAGGAAGGCCGATGGCTCGCGCAGAGTGGAAAGGTCTCAGCGATGATGGATCTCTCTGACGGTCTCGCGAAAGACTTGCCTCGGTTGGCTGGTTTAAGTGGCTGTGGATACGAGATCTTTGCAAAGGATGTGCCTCTTACTCCTGGTTGTGATCTTAATGCAGCACTCGGAGATGGAGAGGACTACGAGCTTCTTGTCACTTTAAAGGATCGCTCTGCGTTAGAAAATTGGCCGTTTGAACTGCCGCTGACAGTGATCGGTCAGATGAGCGATCCTTCAGTCAAGTTGATGCCTGGCAGCGGTGGGTGGGATCACTTTTCTCAGTGATGCTGCTTAGAGATGACTTGCTACCAATGCGATGGCCTCTGGATAGGCAATATGCTCGGCTGCCTGAATTCTGGCATGAAGTGTCTCAGCGGTGTCATTAGGTCTGAGGGCGACTTCTTTCTGAAGAATGATCCCTCCGGTATCGATACCACTATCGACGTAGTGGACGGTGCAACCGCTTTTTTCTGCGCCATCTGAGATGGCCTGTTCCCACGCTGCTAGGCCAGGATAGGCTGGGAGAAGTGAGGGGTGGATGTTGAGAATGCGCTTTGGAAATGCGTCTAGCAAGGGGTGGCCTACGATGCGCATGAAGCCGGCGAGGCAGATAAGATCGACATCTGCGTCTTGTAGTAGTTGAACCGTTCGGAGTTGAGCTTCGGGAGAGAATTTTTGCTTAAAAGGGGCGCAATCAATGACGGCGTGCGGAAGATCTGCTGAGCGGGCTTTTTCTAAAATTCCAGAGCGAGGCTGATCACTGAGAACAGTTACGATCTGAGCATCTAGCTGGCCGCTCGTGATAGCCTGATGAATGGCCCACATGTTAGAGCCTGTGCCTGAGCCTATGATGCCGAGTCGAATCACGCCTGAATTTCACCTGTCTTCTGGTAAAATGGCGATATTTTTTCGTTCTTTTATGAATTCTTGAGAAATTCTGAGGGGGTTAGCCCTGTCTCTTGACCGAAGGCTTTAGAGAAATGAGAGATCGACTGATATCCGACGTCGTAAGCTGTTTCCGTGATGTTTTTCTTCTGTGAAGCGAGAATCTGTTGAGCCCGCTCTATTCGGATTGCCCGGAGGTGGAGTGAGAGTGTTTTTCCAGTGTTTTTCTTTACCAATCGACTCAGATAGTGCGGAGCGCAGCCGATCTCTTCCGCCAGTTCGTGGAGATCGAGCGGTTCGCTGTAGCGGGCTCTGATTCGCATGAGGGCTTCTTGCACGTAGCGGTGAGACTTGTGTTTGATCGTATTGCAGAACAGTGGAGCTTGCGCGGCGTTTCGATGTTGATGGAGAGAGAGGATCTCTAGACTTTTGGCAAGATACCAGTGCTTCAGGCCATCTGTTGGCACCGGAGGATCTTTGATGTCTTGGTAGAAGAGTTCTTCGCGATCAGACCAGGGCTTGAGCTGTCCTATGCCGTGGCGTAGGTCATTTGCTAAAGAGGGGAAGGACTGATCAACAGCCTCTCCCGTTAGGCTGAGAAGGGCCCATTCATGCGGCACAGTCGATTCAAAACGGGTCGCTGTGGCAAGTCCTTCACTGGGAGCATGAAAGATCGCGAGTGTGCGAGGGACGAGCGTCAGGCGAGAGCTCCCAGCGAGGATCATGCCGGTGCCGCTTAGATTGATTAAAAGGTGAAAGTGTCCAGCTGCTAAATGACTGCCCCACTGAATACTCGTGGGGCAGTCGTGTGAGAAAAGCGTCAACTCAAAGGCGAGGCCACGCTTTTCACTGTGCAGTAGGTGTGAGTTGATACGCTCAACTAAAGCTAATGAGACTCATTATCAATAAATTATTTTGAAGAAGGAAATAATTGAGCTTCGCGCGCTTGTTTTCTCACTTCATCTGCCCCGAGGGCTTTGACGATTTCTCTCATAGCGAGCCGTGCTTTTTCTTCGAGTTCTGCTTTTCGTTTCAGAGAAATCATGGGCTTGAGAGAGCGTTTTTGGGGGTTGTTGTTATAAATCATTTTGACGCTACCTTTCTTCTACGAGTGAATGTGAGCATAGCGAGTGAGCTAAGCGCGAGGACTCCAGTCGTCGGCTCTGGCACAGTAGTGATGTTTCCCAGAGAGCTAAAGGAGTGCGAATTCGAGAGAGCTGCCGGAGCATTTGTCCATGCGACATCGACCACGAGAGAGTCGAGAGCGACATCAGTGCCATTTCCACTGGCAAGATCTGAGAGAATACGAATTTCGTAGTCTTGTGGATCGCTGCCAGGCACTTGCCACTCGGCCACCCAGACTTTTTTATCAGGATACTCAGCAGACTGATCTGTGAGAGAGACGGTGGGAGACAGAGAGAGTGCGGAATCTGATGTAGAACTTAATATGAAAGGCGTTAAGACATTACTGTCAGCAGGATTCCCAAGGACGGTAAGTAGTATTGTCGTCATGCCAACATTAGCGGTGCCTATACCGGGGAAGCGGATCGAGATATCGAGCGCGTCACCCTGGAAGCCTGAGTAAATATTACTGGAACTACTGCGATGTCCGTAGGCGTTGCTATCATTTTGAAAAATAGTCGATGCGCTGAGTGCGGTGCCGATGTCTGGCGAAGAGTCATTGAGCTGACGATCTCCGAATCGACCAGGAGTTCCGCTTGCCTCGAAGATATCCCAGCCGAAGTGAGCGGTCTGGGCGTCTCCCCGTGACCATGCGTCGGGCCCGCCGCTGAGCACAACGGCTTGAAGGGGAGTGGTAAGGGCAATAAGTGCGAGTAGTGATGAGGTATGTTTCATGTCGCCACATGTCATGCCGGATGTTTTGAGTTTTTCGCTATCGTTCGGTTGCTCTTCGTGAGTGCTGAATTGCGAAAAGGCAATGGAGCGACACATTCTAACAATGGAGCGATAGCGGAATGCAAAAGATTCACTCTAGTGTCACTGCAGCATGAAACGGCACTCTATATTTCGTCTCGCAGCACCTGTATGTGTGCTTCTTTTTGGATTCACTCTTTCTGCTTCAGCGGATTCTTTAGAGAAAGATCGAGAAGCGATTAAGTCTATGGCTGGATCATTTCGGGTGAATTTCCGCTTTGAAGAAACGAAGGTGGTTGCCCCAGATTATCAGTTGAAAGACGATACGTATGAAGCAGATGCTATTGAGATCGTCAAAGTCGTCGAGGATACTCCGAAGCGTATAGCTCTCCAGCATCTCCTCGTCGTTTCTGGGAAAAATGACACCCCACATGTGATCAAGCACTGGGCGCAGATCTGGACGTATGAAGATCCTGCGATCCTCGACTACTGCGGCGAAGATAATTTGCATGACTGGAATAAAATGCGCACCACTGTTGCTAAACGATTAGGAACGTGGAGTCAGCTCGTGACTCAAGTGGATGATACGCCTCGATACGAGAGCTATGGTAAATGGGTTCACTCTGAAGAAGGCTCTGTATGGAAGAGTCAACTGACGAGACGGCCTCTCCCGCGTCGCGAATACACGAAGCGAGATGATTATGACTATATTCTTGCCACGAATGAGCACCATGTGAATGAAGATGGATGGTCACATGTGCAGACGAATCAAAAAGTCGTAGATCGAAAAGGCTCTAAGAAGCATGTGCTCTGTCATGAAAGCGGGCTGAATACCTATAAGCGAACAGAGACAGAATTCACAGCGGTCGCTAATAAGTGGTGGGAACAACGCGGCGCTGTCTGGGATGATGTGCGGAACTTTTGGAATTCAGAAGGCGAGAAGCCTGGTAAGAGATTCGGCTATCACGAGATGATCGATGGTGTCTCTCTGAAAAAGCAGCTGCGCGGCCTCATCACAGAGAAAAGCACCCAGGCTCGTGTGGCTCTCAGCGCATACGTCGATGCGGATTAATTGAGTTTCACTGATTTTATCATGATACAGTTTTCCTTACGGATCAGGAAAGGTCTCACCATTGCCCTAATCATGCTTCTGCATCTTAGGGTAATGGGGGAGACTCTTCTTATCGAAGAACCCAGCCTAGATCGCTGGATGTATGTGGCGAATAGTATACCCGGGAGTCGACCGCAGGGATCGACCTTCAGTGCGCTTCCCGCTGGTGGAGTCGAAGATCGCTTTGCACAAGTTCTGGTAGGGTTTAATTTGCCTGAGCTATCGGGACAAATCCGGTCTGTTACCTTGACGATGACTGTAGGTC
>CALFDI010000185.1 GCA_937952875.1 uncultured Verrucomicrobiales bacterium | reverse complement strand
TAACTGCGTTAGCTCATTACTTCAATGAAGAAACCTGATTGTTATCGCATTCATTCTACCTCTAATTTAAGATTCTCCTCCAAGACACTATGAGCAAATCCAGCAACATTCTTAAAGAGTCTGCTAAGGCGAAAGAGGTGGAGAAGAAGTCTCCTTTTTCTGCTGAACCGCTGACGGCGGAGACAGATACAGAGATTGTTCTGTCTCCGATTGATAAAGGTGTAGGCGCATTAGAGTCTAAAAGGGCAAGTCACACCTCATTCTCTGGCGATAAGTCGACAACGGAACAAAAGGGTGTCGATGTGTCAGCTGTGCCACGGGATGCGAAGACGGATTCGGAATCAAAGAAAACGGAAAGTCCGTTTCAGGTTTTGAATGAAGAGGAGTCAGACCAGATATCGGTGCTTCCCATGCCTGTGAAGGATGAGAAAGGATTCTCTCCGACGACAGACTTTAAGGTTATTCCCGATCAAAACTCTCAAAAAGAACCCATTTACGCATTTGGCTCTTCGAAGTCACAAACAGATACATCTGAAGATGATGTATCAAAAAATAATCAAGCTGTAGCTAATACTAGAAATAAAGAAGTGAATACAACACAAGACTCTAGCAAACTGGACGATAAGAATAAAAGTGATGACCCTGCTCTCTCAGGAAAGACATCGCCTTCGGGACCGCCAAAGCCACCACCTGGGGCAAAGGCTGTGGTGCTACCTGCCACTCCGGATATTACTCGTCCCTTTATGGATGATGATGAGACTGAAAAGTCGCCTTTGAACTCAGCGGGAACTCTCACGGCTGCGCGTTCTGCAGCTCCTTCTGCTAGAGATCGGAAAAAATCATCAAAGTCACAGGATTCGAAATCAAAAGGTGAGGATTCGCCTTCAAAAGATTCTTCGAAAGAAAAATCGAAGACATCATCGACTCCACCATGGTCTACACCGACTCTGGCGCCATGGACTCCTCCGTCCGAGGCTAAGTCTTCTGAGCCAGAACCTGCAAAAGAGGCGAAAAGTGTCTTTGCATCGGTGCCAGAGAATTCGACTCCAGCTGAGACTAAACCAGCAGCGACTCAGTCTGAGGCGAAAAGCCAGCCAGCAACGAGTGGCTCGGATCAACTCGTCTTGCGCGCTCTCTTCGGAGTTACGAAGAATCTGACTCGGAGTGAAGTGATAGATCTGGGAACGAATCTGCCAGGGATCAAAAAGCTCGATGTTCTATCAGGTGAGCAAGCAAAGGCTTTGGAGGCTCTTCAAAAGTCTATTGAGAAGCTCGGTTATACAGATCTAGGGGGGCTCGGGCTCACCTCGACAAGTGAGGCCATTGATTTCGTCGAACTCGGAGGGACGACATTGATCGTCCAGAATGAGGGGGAGTATCAGCCAGGTGTGCGCGAAAAGCTCATGATCATAGCTCAAGAGCTAAGCAAGCTGTAGTCAAATACTGCGAGAACAAGAGATTCCGGCCCGCCCAATGGTCAACATATAAGGGCGGGTCAGAGATGTTTTTGAGTGGTGAAAGCTGATTTTTGAACGGGGTATTTATTCCGGAAAAAATATTTCAAAAAGGTCTTGCGCTAGGGGCCGCGATTTATATTCTCCGCCCGCGCTAAGCCACCTTAGCTCAGTTGGTAGAGCTACTGATTTGTAATCAGTAGGTCGTCGGTTCGAGTCCGACAGGTGGCTCCAGTTTCAAAATAAGTCAGCGGGTAGCTGTGATTCCTTTATTAATAAGGATTGCAGCGGCCCGCTTTCTTTTTGTTTAGACTTCAACTCCTGAGATAAGCTCTTAGCTCTTGAGGGCACCTCCGGTAACTTCATTTCTAAAAACAGACTCAGATTCTCCCATCTCAGCGTTGGTTTAAGACATTATGAATTCATTCAAAAAGTCCAAAACCGCCTTGATCTGAGAAAATCTGAACCTGTTTTTGGACCGAAAGCAAGTTACCGGAGGTGCCCTTGAATGAAAGTGACTGTTATTAATAGCCACTTTACTGAGTAAATGTGAGATTTTCAACATATGGGGCCGTGCCTCAGCTTCACTCCCTGCTCAATAAGGCTTCCATCTGGAGCGCGTGGATGGCGTGTCTCTGTTAGGGATTTAGGAATCTGTGAATGTGTTCTCTTTTGTTTAGTTCGACCGACTGATTTTTTAGTGGAAGAATTTGAGGTGTGTTGCATCTTAGTGGCATGATGTGTAAGCGCTTTCGTTTTCTTTTCGCTCTCGTGGCTGGATTATCGCTCGTTTCTTGTATGGGGGAGGCTCCTAAAAAGCTTTCTAGTGAAGATAAGAAACCTGTGGAGGTCATGCCGTTGGAGGAGGGGAATAAGAGTGTCGTTGTGGCGGCGGGATGTTTCTGGTGCTTAGAAGCTATTTATGAGCCACAGCCTGGTATTTTGAACGTTGTTTCTGGCTATTCTGGTGGGCCTGAGAAGAACCCTACCTATGAGCAGGTGAGCAGGGGGCAGACGGGGCACACGGAGGCTATCAAGATTGATTATGATCCGACTCAGACGAATTTGGATGAGATCCTTGCACTCTTTTGGAAGAGCTTTGATGCATCAGATGCACGTGGAGTAGCTCCAGACTTTGGTCCTCAGTATCGACACGTGCTTTTCTATTCGACTCCAGAAGAGAAGGAGCTGATGGAGGCATCGAAGAAGGCTGAGCAGGCGCGCATTAAAAAGCCCGTTGCGACTACGATCGTGGCTCTTGATGAGTTTTGGCCTGCTGAGAAGTATCATCAGGATTATGTGAAAAATAATCCCAATAACCCTTATGTGCGGAATGTGAGTATTCCACGTATGATCGAGACAGGAGTGGATCCTAAGATTCTGTTACTCCCTTAGATGGAGAGTGCTCGAAGGACCGGAGATGAGACTTCGGGTAGGAGTGTTGGGATGAGTCTTTCGAGGTGATCGAAGGAGCCAGTTGTCTCGATGGTGACTGGGCCGTGGCGAGGTTCTATCGTTTCATTAGCTAAGAGGCTTTTTAAGCGTTTCGCTATAGGGCTACCGGTATCAATGACTTTGATTGATTCGCCCGCTGCTTTTTCGATAAGAGGTCTGAGGAAGGGATAGTGACTGCAGCCTAAG
>CALFDI010000184.1 GCA_937952875.1 uncultured Verrucomicrobiales bacterium | reverse complement strand
TTTTTGAAGCATCTTTTTTGGAGTCCATCCCCATTTTTTCCTGGCGGATTCAAGCTGCAGAATTTAACCTCACAGTCATTAATCCTATTTTTTCCATAAGCGCTCTAGTAGTTCATCTTGAGCTGCGTGCATGATTTTTCGATCAGTGGGATCGATGTCATCGTAGCCGGAGAGATGGGCGAGGCCGTGAATGGCGTAGAGGGCGAGTTCTTTGTCGAAGACGCTTTGGAATTTCTTTGCTTGTCTGGCGGCGGTTTCGACACTGATTAGGATCTCGCCGTGGTCGAAGGTGATAACGTCTGTAGCTGTCGGGTCGTCGAAAAATTCTCCATGGACGCGAGCGATTGCGGGGTCGTCTATGAGTGTGACTTCGATCTCTTCTAGCTGAGAGAGAAGTGTGCCTTCGCGTTGTTTCAGTTCTTGGTAGGCGGCTGCCGTGACGTGCAGGACTTTTTGCAAGACGTCATCTGAAATCGTTTTTACGCTTTGGCGGTTAAACAGTGTTACTCCATGGCGCTCGAATTCTTTTTCCTCGCTCATGCGGATTTCGCTTTTTCGCTCAGTGAGTCGCTTTTTGATTCGACGAGAGTTGTCTTTTTCTTCGCTGCCTTTTTCTTCCCTCTCGATGTTCCTTCATCGTCTTTCGGGTATTCGATGCGGCTGTGGAGCATTGATTGCAGAGTTTTTGTAAAGCTGCTACGGATCTTTTTCAGATCCTTCAATGTGAGCTGGCAGTTATCTAACTGACCGTCACTGATACGCTTCATGACGAGTTCATCGACGAGACTGCTGATCTTAGATGGCGTGGGCTTTTTCAGGGAGCGCGATGCACTCTCACAGGCATCTGCTAGGCTGATAATACCGCTTTCGACGGAGCGAGGACGCGGGCCAGGGTAGCGGAAGTTTTTCTCGTTTATCTCAGGTAGGTCGTCTTTTTTCTCCGAACCTTGAGCTTCTTCAGCAGCGGCGAGTTGTTCGCGTGCTTTATGATAGAAGTAGTAGACGAGGGAGTCGCCATGATGCTCTTTAATGACGTCAATGATGCGTGGATTGAGGTTGTGCTTTACTGCAAGGTCGACTCCGTCTTTGACGTGGGCGACGATGACGAGCGCACTCATAGTGGGTGTGAGTGTGTCGTGCGGATTCAGGGTAGCGCCTTGATTTTCTATAAAGTATTCAGGCTTATTGAGCTTACCGATATCATGAAAATAGGCGCACACGCGGCACATCGGTGCATTCGCTCCGATCTCTTCTGCTGCGGCTTCTGCGAGAGATGCGACGACGAGGCTGTGGTGAAATGTGCCGGGAGCTTCTAGCTGCATCTGACGGAGAAGCTTGTGATTCAGATCACTGAGCTCTAGCCAGCTAATCTCCGTGGTGAGGGAAAATATCCCTTCGATCACTGGCATCAATCCGGATATGAGGAGAGCGATGAAAAAGCCTAATCCAAGAGCAGCGCCGCATTTAATCGCAATAGGCTCCCACATGCCAGGAGTCTGAAAATTCGTGAATCCCCCACTGCCAATGATCTCAAAGCCGAATGCAAAGATGAGCACGACAAGTCCACCATAGAGGCCTGCGCGTAGGAGACGGCCACGCTTTCTCACATCCTGCGCTATGTAGGTGACGACGATGCCTGTGGAGAAGGAGATGACGATGAACGGGAGAAGCCACGCTAAGGGCATGAAGAGGGCTCCCAATATGCCGGACATAATCGTGCCGTAGACGCCGACGCGGCGGTTCAATAAGACAGCAAGTAGAAGAGGAGCTAGGACGTATGGAGCCAGGAGGACTTTATACGATGTGTCCATGCCATTGGCATCGACGATCTCGACGAGAAGGCGCACGAGACAGACCTGAAGAAGAACTGTGCCGAGGGCGAGTAGCGAACGTCCACTGCGCCTAGATGTCGCCCCATAGTTCAAGTTCAGCACTAAGACTGCAACGAGAGCTAGGGCTATGATGATGAGTGTGGCTGGATACTCAGAATTCGCCAGCACGCTATCTTCAGGTGCTCCCACTGAGAGGAGGAACATTCCGAGAATAAAAGAAACATAGACGAGTAACCGTGCACTCAAACTCTGATCAACAGAGGTCGCCTTGCCAGCGCTCGTTCTTCGCTTTTTGCCAGACGACATTCCCTTTTGGGCAAGTCGCCAGCGCTTGAAGGCATCGATAAATCCCACGTATTAGTTCAAGATGTTGGTCAATCTCCAGAGCATGTGCAGCTGCCAGAGAAGGGCTAAATGCTAGCGAGAACTGTGCCCGATGCAATGCCTAACGAGAATCGCTTGTTCCACGCCTACGTTGCTGCGGTTCCACGTCTGGATGCTCCTCACGATACTGATCGTAGGCATTGATAATGCGCGTGACGATGGCATGGCGGACGACGTCTTTTGGCTCAAATCGCACGATCTGAACGCCTTCAACTCCGTCGAGAACTCGCTCTGCCTCAGCGAGACCACTTTTCACTCCACCTTTTAAATCTGTCTGAGAGGCGTCTCCTGTAATCACACAGCGTGATCCCTCCCCCAGACGCGTGAGGAACATGAGCATCTGCTCGCGCGTGGTATTCTGCGCTTCATCTAGGATGACAAAGGCGCGAGACAGGGTGCGGCCTCGCATGTAGGCAAGAGGTGCGATCTCGACCGTTGTATCTTCCAGATAACGAAGAACTTCCTCCGCCGGCAGCATATCACGTAAGGCATCGTAAAGAGGGCGTAGATATGGCGCTATCTTTTCGGAAAGGTCGCCTGGAAGAAAGCCAAGCGCTTCCCCTGCTTCTACAGCGGGACGGGTAAGAATGATACGATTCACGCGGCGCGCCTTAAGCTCGGAAATGGCCATGGCCATGGCGAGATATGTCTTGCCTGTGCCAGCAGGGCCGAGACCGAACGTGATGTCATGGCTTGCGATGCTCTGTGCATAGTGCAGCTGTTGAGGTGTTCGAGCCGTCACGGCTTGCCGTCCTCGTATAGAAAGGATCGGGAGTTTCGCTAATGTCGCGACTCCTGTGTCGCCGTCATTCGCGGCGGCATCGACAGCGAGGCGAAAATCCCGGACGGTGATGGT
This sequence comes from uncultured Verrucomicrobiales bacterium, assembly GCA_937952875.1. Lineage (GTDB taxonomy): Bacteria > Verrucomicrobiota > Verrucomicrobiia > Verrucomicrobiales > Akkermansiaceae > CALFDI01. The sequence goes on along the minus strand of CALFDI010000184.1, from coordinate 4,413 downwards.
TTTTCCACTTCGACGGGCAGATTCGAGATCATTGAATGCCTCGGCAGCTTTTTGTGTATCGTCTTTCTTTCCTTCTAAAAGCACCCAGCTATCACGTGTGACGACACGGATCCCAAGAGCCTCTTCCATGTATGCGATTTGACCGGGGTCATTCGCAAAAAGATCGTGAAGGAATTGAGGTGAGTCGAAGTTCAGCCTGAGGCGGGCGACGTCTGGGAGAGCTGTTTCCATATAGCGTTAAGGTGAGAATAGCGAACTCTCTAGAAATGTCATGTTGGTTTTTCCTGCAAGAGGGTGAGGCGTAGGCTTCCAGCGTCCCTTCAGGACGCAAAATCTAGGGTTGGTCTGCGTCCGCGGGTTTCACCCGGGGCTAAGTTCTGAAGTCCTTCCAGGACATTTTTCTTGGTGGATAACCCAACCTTCACACCTTCAAGCTACTACACTGCAGCCGTCAGATTTTCCCTACACTCGTCGGAGCAGCAGCGGAGGGCTGGTTCTTCGCAGGTTTCGCAGCAGAAGTGCTGTTCGTTGCATGGCTTCCAAGCACAATTCGCATAACGATCAGATGGCTGCCCACAGTTCACACATGTGGCAATGACGGTGTCGCCTTCTGTGCGATTAACAGGGACGCCGATTCTTTGATCAAAGACGTAACATTTTCCGAGATATTTGTCTCCACGGACAGTCTCGTCTTTTCCGTATGTGACGATTCCCCCATCGAGCTGAGAGACATCTTCGAAGCCTTCTTGGAGGAGGAATCCGCTAAACTTTTCACACCGAATACCGCCTGTGCAATATGTCAGGATTCGCTTACCTTCGAGCTCTTCGCGATGATCTCGCACCCACTGCGGCATATCGCGGAAATTCGGCACATCCGGGAGGAGCGCTCCCTCGAAGTGACCCATTTTCCATTCATAGTCATTCCGGGCGTCTATGATGACGGCGTTCGGATCCTCCATGGCTTCGCGCCACTCTGTGGGGCTGAGATGTTTACCTGTTAGCTCTGCGGGATGCAGATCTTCTTCGCCTAGACCGAGGGTGACGATCTCGCTGCGCTCTTTGATGCTGAGCTTCGGAAAGACGTGACCTTTCTCCTCATCGATCTTGAACTCCATAGCGGCGGTTAATGGATCTGCGGCCATCGCATCCATGTAAGCCTGGGTATTCTCCCACGTGCCGGAAACAGTGCCATTGATCCCCTCGTCTCCGATGATGATCCGCCCAAGTAGCTCTAGCTTTTCACACAGAGCACGATGAGCCTTCGTATAACCCGGCACATCATCGATACGGACATACAGATAGTATAGCAGAACTCGGTATGGCTTCTCTGACATGAGAGCGGAGTAAGCGAAGGCCGGGGGAAAAATCAATCTCAAAGGTTCAAGCGATCGTGCCACTTAGCGGGCAAATATTCGCCTAATGCGCGATTGGTTGATCATCGTCCGGATTATAATCATCATACGACGTGCGTGGCACTCGGACCCTCTGAACCAGTTCTTGGATAGCCGCTGGAGGAGCAGGCGTCATAAGTGTCACGGTCGTGGTGACTATGAAGTTCAACACCATTCCCAGAGAGCCTATGCCTTCTGGTGAGATGCCAAACCAGAGCTGATCCTTAGTGCCGCCCATAAACTTAAAGTAAATGATGTAAGCAGTGGTAAAGGCGATACCCGTCACCATACCTGCGATCGCTCCCTGGCTCGTCGTCCTCTTCCAGAAGATTCCTAAAATGATCGCTGGGAAGAAAGATGACGCGGCTAGCCCGAATGCAAGCGCCACGACCGATGCTACGAAGCCTGGAGGATTGATCCCGAAATACCCTGCGACACAGACGGCCACACCTGCAGCTATACGAGCTGCCTTGAGTTCGCCCTTCTCAGAGATATCCGGCATATATGTCTTCTTTAAAAGATCATGCGAAACAGACGATGATATCACGAGAAGTAGACCGGCAGCGGTGGAGAGTGCAGCGGCCAGACCACCTGCAGCAATGAGCCCGATCACCCAGTTCGGAAGACCTCCGATTTCTGGATTTGCTAGGACCATGATATCGCGGTCGATGTAGAGTTCGTTCGCGTTCGCTGTGATATCGTTCTTTAAAATCCGCTGACCCACGGCGCCGCTGGCCTCTTTCCTCGTTCCAGCATAGTCGGGTTTTCCGACAAAAGCAGCGCCTCCATCTTTATCCTTCCCGAGATATTGAATGACACCGTCTTCATTCTTATCAACCCAGGCGATGAGGCCCGTATCTTCCCAATTCTTGAACCATTCTGGAGTTTCGCTGTAGTGCTTACCAGGAATCGTATCCAGCAGGTTCGTCCGGGCAAAGACAGCAACAGCCGGAGCCGCAGTGTAGAGAATCGCAATGAAGAGAAGAGCCCAAAAGGCTGACTTCCGGGCGTCAGCGACCTTTTTCACCGTATAAAATCGCACGATCACATGCGGCAAGCCAGCCGTGCCAGCCATCAATGCGAGCGTGATGCAAAAGAGATCGATCGTGCTCAGAGTGCCGTCAGTGTATTTCGCGAAGCCCAATTCTTCAGATAGTCCATCGAGGCGTGACAGCACGCTCTGGCCTGTCGCCACTCCATCCACGATGGCATCTCCACCTAGACCGAATTGAGGCACCATATTCCCCGTCATCATAATCGAGAGGAAGATCGCCGGCACCATGTAGGCAAAGATGAGCACACAGAACTGCGCGACTTGCGTGTAGGTGATGCCTTTCATCCCGCCCAATACAGCGTAGAAAAAGACGATACACATCCCGATCACTACGCCCCATTCAACAGAAACACCGAGGTAACGGCCAAAGACAAGCCCCACCCCGCGCATCTGCCCGGCGACATAGGTAAAGGAGACGAAAATCGCACAAAAAATCGCCACGACTCGAGCAAACTTAGAGTAATACCGGTCACCGATGAAGTCAGGCACAGTATACTTTCCGAATCGACGTAAATACGGTGCGAGCAGTAGTGCCAAGAGCACGTAACCACCCGTCCACCCCATCAGAAAGCGCGAGCCATCACGACCAGCGAAGGCGATGATCCCCGCCATGGAGATGAATGATGCCGCTGACATCCAGTCCGCCGCAGTGGCCATCCCATTCGCAACTGGAGGCACGCCGCCACCGGCAACGTAGAACTCTTTCGTCGATCCTGCGCGGGACCAGAGAGCTATGCCGATATACAGAGCAAATGATAGCCCAACGAGAAGATAGGTCCAAAAGTCTACGCTCATCTTATTTCCCCTCCTTCCGAGTGTCTTCGATCGCCTCGGAGAGTTCCTGATCCAATCTATTCATGATGAATACGAAAGCCGCTAGCAGACAGAGAAAGACGAGAATGCTCCCCTGCTGCGCGAACCAAAAACCGAGCTTAATCCCCGTGCCAGGCAGCATAAATTGATCGAGCTGATCCACCCACAGCACACCGCAACCAAGCGAGGCCGCGAACCAAATAATGAGTAATCCAACAACCCATAGGATCGTTTTCTTCCAGTAACGCGAGCGCGCTTCATCAGCAGTGAGCATAGTTATTTTAAAGGTTTTTTGTCACCATGAAGTGATCGTCTTCCTAAGCTACGCAATCCCTCACTGATCGGAAAAGGACAAAGCTGTGAATTCTCAAATCTCGGCCTCTGTGAAAAAAACTCGCCTTCATCAGTTGCCTTTACACCCTCGGACTCGTTAATGTGTCTTTCAGAACAACGCTATCTGTGTTGATCCCCCTCTTTTCACTATGACTACTGCACTTCTGGCAGCCGCCGGGTCCATACACTCTGTCTCGGATTACGTTGCATCGCCTGCTGGCTACCTCACACTCGTGCTCATACTGGGCATCTTTTCCCAGTGGGTGGCTTGGCGCTTTAAGCTCCCGTCCATCCTTCTGCTGTTAGCCTTCGGCTTCGCACTGGGGCACTTCAGCGGAGTGCGCATTGATCAGTTCCTCTCGAGTGATCCAGCATCGAACCCACTTCTCTCCGTCGTCGGGATACTCGTCGCTATCATTCTCTTCGAAGGCGGCTTGACGCTCAAGTTCTCTGAATTAAAGCAATCGGGGGCTCCAGTTATACGCCTATGCACCATCGGTGTCGTCGTCTCCTTCGTGCTGACCACGATCGTGGCCATGTATGTGTTAGGCTACGATTACCGAGTCGCCGGCATCATCGGAGCCATCCTCACTGTGACAGGGCCGACGGTGATCGCCCCTCTCCTGCGCACGGTCAGCCCATCGAAGAAAATTTCCTCAATCGTCAAATGGGAAGGTATCGTCGTCGATCCGATCGGTGCGATCCTAGCCGTTCTCGTCTTTCAGGCCGCCTTGGCATCGGACTTCGCAGCAGCACGCCAGACGATTCTTTTCTCCATCCTGATCAGCATCGTTATCGGAGTCGTCGGCGCGATCATCTTAG
>CALFDI010000183.1 GCA_937952875.1 uncultured Verrucomicrobiales bacterium | reverse complement strand
GGTCTCTGGGTTTACCTGTGTAGCAGGGGTGAGATTGGATCAGGATCGAGCTGTTCAGAGTGATCTCGTCGTCGTGAGTCATGGTATTGATACTTACGGTGACTTCGTTGCAGCCTTTTCTGAGCAGGCGGGCGAGGTGATTGGTGAGATGGAACTCGCTGTTCGTTACTATGAAGGTCGTATTATTGCGATAACGGGGACGAATGGGAAAACGACGACGACGGAAATCGTCAATGCATTTATCAGAGCCGGAGGCCATAGCTGCGAACCTTGTGGGAATTACGGCACGCCGCTTTCAGAGATCGTCCTCATGTCTGATGTGCCAGAGTTCGTGTCACTAGAAGTCAGCTCATTTCAGCTCGAAACGATTAAGATCTTTAAGCCCGAAGTCTCTCTCTGGATGAACTTTGCCGCAGATCATATGGATCGCTATCCTGATCTCGAAAGCTATCGCTGTGCGAAGTTACGCATTTTTGAAAATCAGACATCACAGGATCTGGGGATCGTCAGAGCAGGCGAAAACCTAGTGGGTCTGAAGCCTGAGATTGTCACATTTTCATCAGTAGATGAAGCGGACTACACATTAGAAAAGTCATTGATCTGTTACGGTGGAATGCCAGTTCTCGACTATTCGGCGAGCCGTCTTCGTGGCAGTCACAATGCTGAAAATGTCATGGCAGCTGCAGCCGTCGGATCGCGTTTAGAGATCCCTTTTGATGTCATGCAGCAGGCGCTCAATGCTTACTCACCACCTTCGCACCGCTGTGAGCTGATCGCAGAAGTCGGTGGTGTAGAATATGTGAATGATTCAAAGGCGACTAATATGCATGCACTGGAAAGCGCGCTGACATCTCAGTCCCGACCGATCATTCTACTCGCTGGAGGAAAAGATAAGGGACTGGATTATTCGGCGTTGCCGAAAAAAATCGCAAAATATGCACTTGCGGTAGTGACTTTCGGAGAAATTAACTATAAACTTTCCCAAATTATCGACTCAGCAGTGAAGTGCGAGGTGGTTGAGACGCTAGAACAAGCTGTTTCAGTAGCCCATCGCATAGCACCTGAAGGGACGATGGTTTTGCTGTCTCCAGGCACATCCTCCTTTGACCAGTTCTCTGGTTATGAGGCTCGTGGCGAGGCTTTTGTCCAAGCTGTTCAAGCCCTGCCACGCACCTAACTACTCACCCTAACACTGACCTATCCTATGAGAGAGAATAGAAAACTCACCACTAAACGCGGCTCAATGAAGTCTTCAGTTTGGAAGACTCTCCATGCTTCTGTAAAACAGAAGAAGCAGCGTGCCGCAGCGATCGCACGTAGCCAAGGGATGGAGTTCCAGTCAGATGTGCCGAACTTAAGCATTTCTCGGGCACTCATCGTTTTGCTCGTGCTGCACATCATTGCGATTGGCGGCATGTTCGCCCATAATAAATGGTTCGCTGAAACTGAGCAGCCAGTTGTGATCGCTGAGCCTGTCGTAGAGCAGAAAGAAGAGGCAAAGCCTGCAGCTGTTTTACCAGTCGCTCAGACCGAACCCGTCATTCACACGCCGACAACGAATACTGGGTATGAACTCTACGTCGTATCTGCACATGATACTTACGAAGGTATTGCTGAAGCTAAGGAGCTAGATGCTTACGAACTGCGTCGTATCAATAACAATCGCCAGCTTCGCAGTGGCAGTGTTCTTCGGCTTCCTGCTAAAATGGTAAAACCAACAATTACTGCAGCTGTAGCACCAGCGTCGGCTCCAGTCGTCACTCCGCAGCCTGTTCGCATAGAGCAAGCACAGGTTCAGCCTGTGGCGAATCCTGTGGTTATCGAAGAGAGCCCTGCACCAGTTGCAGTGGTTGTAGAAGAGCCAGAGCCGCAGACAGGTTACCGTTCACATACCGTGAAAAAGGGCGATAGCTTATGGCGTATTTCAAGAAACTTTAATGTCGGTCTTGATGCCTTAATGAGTCTTAACGGGATCTCTGATCCTGGGACGCTACAGGTCGGGCAGACATTAAAAGTGCCGCATTCATAGGCTTAAGTGAAGTTCAGATATGGGTCGCTACAGTGCATGGGTATTAGGGATCTGCGTGTTCGTTCTGAGCACGCTCGGTCTCATCATGCTCACGAGCACTAGTATCTGGACCAATGAAGGAGATGGACAGACATATAGCCACCTTTATCGTCAGGCCACTTGGTTAGTGATTGGAATCGTCTTTGCCTCCCTCGCTGCCTACTTTGATTATCGTATTTTAGAAAAATACTGGCTCGCGATTCTAGGTGCGACCTGTGTTCTACTGCTTCTCTGCTATGTGCCTGGAATCGGCCAAGAGAAAAATGGTGAGACGCGGTGGATTAAGTTTCCTGGCCTGCCTCAGTTTCAACCTTCTGAGTGTGCGAAGATCGCAGTTGCTCTCTCCCTAGCTGCCTATTTAGCGAAGTTTCAGGCGGAAATTAGGGGCTTTAAGCGTGGTTTCGTCATGCCGTGCGCCATTCTCGGAATACCCGTAGGATTGATCTTTTTTGAGACTGATATGGGCACGGCTGTTTCTTTAGGTGCTGCAGGCTTTTGTCTTCTTTTTGTCGCAGGCACCCGCCTCAAATATTTGGCCTTCGTCGCTGTCAGTGGTGCGGCTGGCTTGATCTACGTTGTCCAACATAATGCGAACCGGATGGAGCGATTCACCGCCTTTCTCGATCTCGAAGCGCATCGCCTAGATAAGGGCCTACAGCAGTATCGCGCGCTTCTGGCCTTTGCAAACGGAGGTGTTGATGGCCTAGGATTAGGAAATGGTGCGGAAAAACACGGTTACCTTCCTTTCGCTCACACAGACTTTATTTTCGCTATGGTAGGGGAAGAGATGGGTCTGTGGTGGACACTTGGCACCGTTCTCTGTTTCTTGCTGATCACGATTTCAGGAATATCGATCGCGATAGATGCGAAGGATCTGTTTAGTAAATTGTTAGCGATTGGGCTAGTCGCTATGATTGTCACTCCCGCGATGGTAAATATTGCCGTTGTGACTGCACTTCTTCCAAATACTGGACTGCCTTTGCCGTTCCTCAGTTATGGTGGAACAAATCTCGTCTTCACTCTTGCAGCGATTGGTTTACTATTAAGCATTCACCGCCATACAAAGCGCTCAGAGTTATCGGAAATCCCTCTGATTAAAGAGCGCAAGCTAGCAATACGAATCTAACTTATACCGCCTTATGGAGTCTCTCATTGAAAAAGTCCTTATTTCCGAAGCAGAGATCCATAAGAGGTTGGACTCGATGGCTCTCGAGATTCTCACTGGATTCGATGGTCGTCCAATTACGGTAGTCGCCGTATTAAAAGGTGCTCTTGTTCTGGTGGCTGATCTTTTTCGCCGACTTCCTGTGAAGCTGGATATTGAATTCGTCACAGCTCAGAGTTACTATGGTGGGACTGAGACGACGGGTCAGGTAGAGGTCATCGGTGGTCTGCCTGATGTAAAAGGGAAGTCAATCCTCCTCGTTGACGATATCCTAGATACCGGGCTAACTCTAGCTGCGCTCAAGGCTCAACTGATGGATGCTGGTGCAGACTCAGTTGCGACCTGTGTGCTTCTTTCGAAAATCAAAGAACGCTCCGCAGACGTCGAAGCCGACTACTGCGGCTTCGAGATAGGGGATGAATTTGTCGTCGGATATGGACTAGACTACACAGGGCACTACAGAAATCTGCCCTACATAGGGATTCTAAAAGAATTTGGCGTTTAGCGTATAATCGTTTGCTCGCGCTCAGGCCCGTTTCCGATGTAGGTCACAGGTGCTCCGGCGAGTTCAGCCAGTCGGGTGAGATACTTCTGCGCATTTTCTGGTAGATCATCCCATGAGCGTGCTTTCGTGGTATCTGTCAGCCAGCCCGGATGCTCTTCATAGATTGGAGTGATCCGATCCCATGCATCTCGATCAGCTGGAGGGAATTCATGGCGCTCTCCATCGATGTCGTAGGCGATGCAGACTTTGATCACATCGCGCTCATCCAGACCATCGAGGATAGTAACTGCGAGGTCAGTCACGCCATTTACCATACAGGCAAAGCGGATAAGCACCATATCAAGCCAGCCGCAGCGGCGTGGGCGGCCAGTAGTCGCTCCGAATTCCATTCCTCGAGCGTGGAAAAATTCACCGATTTCATCATTCTCCGTCGGGAATGGTCCAGCACCGACGCGTGTTGTGTAGGCTTTACAGACACCTACCACTCGCTGGATGGCGTGCGGAGCGAGTCCAGATCCTGTAGACGTGCCGCCAGATGTCGTATTGGAAGAGGTGACAAATGGATAAGTGCCAAAGTCTACATCGAGGTATGAGCCTTGAGCCCCTTCGAAAAGAATCGTCTTCCCAGATTTCCACGCTCCGTGGAGAGTGGGGATCGTGTTTGTGACGTGTGGTTTTAGGCGTTTGAAAGCAGTAATGACTTCGTCAAAAACGTCTTTCGCCGTGAAGGTTGGGAGATCGTATTTAGCGAGGACTTCGTTTGCATCGACGAGGCGTAACTCGATTTTCTCAAGCAACTTAGCCTCATCGAAAAAGTCAGCGAGGCGCAGGCCGCAGCGATTCGCCTTATCTGCATATGTCGGGCCGATGCCACGCTTAGTCGTGCCGATCTTCTTATCGCCAAGAGCCGCTTCACGCGCCGCATCTAGTTCCTTGTGATAAGGCATCACGACGTGGGCTCGATCAGAAATAAGGAGATTGTCTGGCGTCACAGACACACCTTGGTCTTCGATCTCTTTGATCTCTTCGCAGAGGCCGACGACGTCCATTACGACGCCATTACCGATAATGTTCGTCTTATTTCCCCAGAGTATGCCTGATGGAATGAGGTGTAGAACGTATTTTTGACCGTTTGCGATGACAGTGTGGCCGGCATTATTTCCGCCTTGGCCACGCACGACGATGTCGGCTGTTTCGGTGAGGTAATCGACGATTTTGCCTTTACCTTCGTCGCCCCACTGGAGGCCGCAGATGACTGTGTTCATTTGAGAGAGATTTTTGAGTAACTCGTTCGTCGAGTAATGTGAGCATGTGCTCTTGGGTAATGAAAAGAGTGCTGATGTCTCTTATGGAAAGACCGAGATGTGAAAACGGCCCTAGCTTTTCTTGCCTATCCCTGAGCGGATTCGATAAGATCGGCGAATTCTTGGAAAAAGTAGCTGGCATCATTTGGGCCAGGTGCTGCCTCTGGATGATATTGGACGCTGAAGACAGGCTTTTCCGTATGGCGGATTCCCTCGACTGTGTTGTCGTTGAGATTGATATGCGTCACTTCTACGTGATCGGGAAGAGTGTCTGCGTCGACTGCGAAGCCGTGATTCTGTGATGTGATCGCGACCTTTCCAGAGCGGAGATCTTTCACTGGTTGATTTCCACCACGATGACCGAATTTCAGTTTCGTCGTCTTAGCACCCAGAGCGTGCGCGATTAGCTGATTACCGAGGCAGATGCCAAAGATAGGCTTTCCGCTCTCGATGAGTTGAGCGAGCTCTGTGTGGATATAGCCGAGCGCTGATGGATCGCCCGGTCCATTAGAAAGGAAGATGCCGTCGGGATTCATCGCGAGGACATCCTCAGCTGACGTGTTTGCTGGCACGATCGTTACGCCGAAGCCTGCCTGTCTGAGACGGCGGAGAATGTTATATTTAATGCCAAAGTCGAAAGCGACGATGTTGTATTTCACATCTGGAAGCTCGGCATAATTGCTTGTCTGGTTCTGAGTCGGTGAGACCAGCACCCAGTCACGGGATTCTTCAGACCATTCTGTTGTTTCAGAAATGCTGACTTCTTTGACGAAATCTGAACCTGCCATTGGCGGCGCGCTCTGAGCAGCCTTGATAGCCTCCTCTTCAGACAATTCTGTCGTGAGGCAGGCGCGCATCGCACCAGCGCTGCGGAGGTGTTTTGTCAGCGCACGAGTATCGACTCCTTCTATGCCGATAATTTTCTGATCAGCGAGAAATTCTGGGAGCGATTGCTTAGCGCGCCAGTTAGAAACGACAGGGGAGACCTCTTCTACAACGAATCCACGCACCCAAGACTTTCGAGATTCCATGTCCTCGGGCACGATACCGTAATTCCCGATCATCGTGTAAGTCATCGTGACGATTTGACCCGCAAAGGATGGATCTGTCAGCGTCTCCTGATATCCGGTCATACCAGTGGTGAAGCAAATTTCACCGGTGCTAGTGCCGGTGTGGCCGAATGATTCACCTATAAAGGTGCGTCCGTCTTCGAGAGCAAGTATGGCGGTCATCAAATCTAAGGTGCCTGCCTAGGCGGGCGGTTTTTAGGGTGATGACGCGCCGGATGCAAGAGAGGATTTCTGAAGTTGGAGCAAGAATGTCAAAATAGCTGCCCCAGCAGGTGGAGCAATATCAGCAATCTCGTCTACGTGCTGAATTTTTACGTAATAATCCGAGTCCCGAATTGTGGAGTATGTGACTTAGAGCGAAATATTACGTAGAAATTTAAATATTAAAGAGGTGAAATTTCAGGATCCTTTCTCGAAAGAAAAGCCCACTTACTAATTTTTGGTAAGCTTATTAGTAACAATCTTGCGAGAGCTTTCATCTTCAATCCAAACCGAGGACGATTCCTTTCCTGCAACACCGTTGACTTTGTAGACTTTGTTGGCTTTTGGGGTGAAGACAACATCACCACTTACATGTTTCTTAGCATTTCCAGAAATCATGTTAGCTAGACCAGCTCCATCTGCTGCATAAATGTTCCCTCCAGAAATGGTTAGCGTAATAGGCTGACCTGCTGGAACAGTTCTCTTCGACTCTCTTAGAGTAACAAGCATTCCGCCACCATAGGGAGTGGCCATCGGTGAACTTCGATCAAATTGCCCATTAATCTTAGAGACTTGAAATGCTTCAGCCTTTGTCGCGCCAGTTTTGATTGCTGTGTCTTTGATTATTGCTGTCGGGCCAGAGTATCCTTCTGGAAGGGTGTAAGAGCTAACACAACTTGATAGTAATACGGCTGTGGCTGCTAGAGAGAGTTGTTTGATCATATTTTTTAGAGCGTTTAGTCCACTAGTTTTTGTCGAAGTGCGGACGTGAAAAAGAGTGAGTGTTAGATCTAAAAAGTCACGCCGAATTCAGAACCGTATAGCTCTGACTTAGGGGCTTTAAGAGTTTTATTCATAGAGCTTGAATGCCATCGAAATTTCATCTCAAATCCTGAGATTCTGGGATGCTTTGTAAAAATTGTGAGGATAACTTTTTTAAGCTCGGTTTTCCGAACAAAAGCGGCCCGCTTTTTAAAATAACCCACACATCAAGCAGTTTGAAAATAA
>CALFDI010000182.1 GCA_937952875.1 uncultured Verrucomicrobiales bacterium | reverse complement strand
GGGTCTGTGACTTTCTCAGTGATGATCGGGATAAAGGCGAGGCTCTTGATCGCTGTCTCCTGCGCACTCCGAGCGAACTTTGCGCCTTCTACTGGATCTTCTGTCTTACGGATCTTTTTAAAGTAGACATTCATCTCCCCCATTTGCTCCTCAAGAGGGGTCTCTTTACTCTCTGCATCATCAGCTATACTGCTTTGGCTCAGGTAAGCGACACTTAGGACAAGGGCAAACAGAGATACGACATATTTTATACGCATACGTGTTTATCGTCGTCTAACCAACCACTGTCAATGGTGAGACACTGCTTTCTAGGTCTGCATACCTCCATGAAAACGTGAAAGTTCGAAAAACTTCAGCTCACTCTTGGCGGCCTGCACCTTTCCCGCTAGACGTCTATCAGCATGGCAGCAGGCAAGTCAGGAAAAACCACACCCATGATGGCGCAGTATCAAAAAATACGCCGCTCTCTCCCTGATGACATTATCCTATTTTACCGCCTTGGCGATTTCTACGAGATGTTTTTCGAAGACGCCAAAGTCGCCTCAGCCCTTTTAAATGTGGCGCTGACTCACCGCCACAGCGTTCCCATGTGCGGCGTGCCTTACCATGCTGCCGAAGCCTACATCAATAAGCTTATCAAGGCGAACAAGCGCGTCGCCATCGCCGAGCAGACATCCGAACCAGTCGCAGGGAAACTCGTCGAGCGCGAAGTCAAACAGATCATCACCGCAGCAACTGTTGATAATCTTTCTCTGTTAGACGACTCCAAGAACACCTTTCTCGCAGCTGTTTTTAAAAGCGGCGGTCGCAAGCCTGTCTACGGGCTCGCCTCCATCGAGCATACGACAGGTTCCTTCACTGTCGCAGAATACACATCGATCTCTGCGATGGAGGATGAACTGAGCCGTCTCAGCCCAGCCGAACTTCTCGTTTCTGACGAGCAGCTCGCCACCTTTGGCCATCTCCCTGGGGCTCTTCCCTACGATGCCTACGCCTACCTGCACGATCATGCGCACGATCTCTTATGCGATCATTTCAAAGTCAAATCTCTCGATGGCTACGGCTGCGGAGACCATGACGCCTCTGTCTGTGCTGCTGGTGCCGCGCTACACTATCTCACCGCCCAGCTCCGCCGCTCCATCGATCACCTTAGAACACTCTCGGTCGCACAGGTAGACTCGCATGTCTTGATCGACTCTGCCTCTCAGCGGAATCTTGACCTCGTCGAGTCACGCAGTGGCCGCCAACATACGCTCCTCGGAGCCATGGATAAAACGGCCACACCGATGGGATCTCGGAAGCTGCGTGACTGGATCCTTCACCCACTGCGTGATGTATCAGAACTGACTGCACGGCTCGATCTCGTCTCAGCATTTCTCGAGCAACCATTCTTACTCGCACAGTGCCGCCAGCATCTACGGGGTATCCGCGATATTGAGCGCACCACATCTCGTCTCTCTCAAGGCTCCGGAAATGCACGTGATTTAAAAGCCCTCGCCGTCTCTCTCAGTCACATTCCGAATCTCCGAGCAGACCTCAGTGGGTGCGAAGCAAAGGAAGACTCTCTCATTTCAGAACTCCTACGAGACATCTCGGACTTCCCAGAACTCTCGGATCTCTTCGAGCGTGCCCTCGCCGATGAACCGCCCGCTACTATTAAAGACGGAGGAATTATTAAAGACGGCTTCTCTCCTGATCTCGATGAACTGAGAAATGCCTCACGCGATGGTAAACAATGGCTCGCTCAGCTACAGTCTGACGAACGTGCCAGCACTGGCATCGACACACTCAAGGTGAAGTTTAATAACGTCTTCGGTTACTTTTTAGAAGTCACTGCTAAGAATGCCGACAAAGTCCCAGAGCATTATCAGCGCAAGCAGACGATGGCAAATGCTGAGCGTTTCATCACCCCTGAGCTCAAAGAGATGGAAGGAAAAATCCTCGGAGCCGAAGATCGCTCTAAGCACCTTGAGTATGAAGAGTTCCTTAAGCTACGCCAACACGTCGCCACCCACATCGATGCACTTCAAAAGACGGCATCTGCACTGGCAACACTCGATATTCTACTAGGATTCTCGGAAATCGCGCAGCTTCATCAACACACTCGCCCGCACCTAGACGAGTCATCCACACTCGAAATCGTGAATGGCCGCCACCCCGTGCTCGAGCAAACGCTCATCGATGAGAACTTCATCCCAAATGACGCCCTGCTTAATCACGAGACGGCACGCCTCGTCATTCTCACCGGGCCTAACATGGCTGGTAAGTCCACTTACATACGCCAAGTCGCCCTTATCACTCTTATGGCCCAGGTCGGCGCCTACGTTCCTGCGGAGAAAGCTCACATCGGCCTCGTCGATCGCATCTTTTGCCGAGTCGGCGCCAGTGATGACCTTGCCCGCGGGCAATCCACATTTATGGTCGAGATGAATGAGACATCTCTCATCATTAATAATGCTACCAGCAAGTCTCTCGTCATTCTCGATGAGATAGGCCGAGGCACAGCCACATTCGACGGACTCTCTATCGCCTGGTCCGTCGCCGAGCACCTACATGACACCATACAGTCCCGCACCCTCTTTGCCACGCACTACCATGAATTGTGTGATCTCGCATCTACCAGAGAAGCCGTAGAAAATCAAAACGTTGCCGTGCGTGAATGGAATGATGAAATCATCTTCCTGCGAAAAATCGTCCCGGGCTCTGCTGATAAATCCTACGGCATCCAAGTCGCCAGACTCGCTGGCCTCCCTGCGCCCATCATAGAACGTGCTAAGAACATTCTCTCTCACCTTGAGATGAATTCGACAAAGCCGGAAACCAAGGGCAAACCGAAAGCAAAAAACACCAAAAATACCATGCCCGAAGTAGACAGCCCTCAGATGGATTTATTCGGGTAACCCTTATTCGGCATGTCTGAGATTCGCACTCCCTGATTTTACTCTGACTTCGAAGCCATTGCTTTACGCGGCTTCGCCTTTGTGATGTGTGGCGGGCGGAGATAGGCGGGCTCTGGTAGCTCGCTATGCAGTCGCACCTTTTCGTCCTCTGGCACATCCTGCCATGCTGAGATCAAACCAGAAGCGACGGGAATCTCGACAGGAATCTCGCCGGCAAAAGCGAGGCGCTCTGGATCATCTAGCGTGACGATCGTTTCCGCATCAGAAAGGGCGGTTAGAAAGACGTCTTTGGAATGAAGTTCGACCTCTCCGATGAGACGCCCGTTTTCAACTTTCTGAATGTAGAACTCTTGCCGACGGGCATCACCACAGAGAAAGAGAGACTTTTTCCCACTAACAGAAGGCAGGCCATAGAAAGAGCAGAGCCCAATGGTGGGGCAGCCTTTGACAGTGCCGATCCCCTGAGCGACAGCGATGGCAATGCGCGCGCCATTGTAACTCCCTGGACCTGTCCCAGTGATAATGAGATCCAGTGATGTCTCGCCCAGCTCTGCTAATACCTCCTGCAAAACAGGAAAAAGATGGGAATTATGGTTACGCTCGCTTCGAAAGTGACGCTCTAGCAGGGGCTGCCCACTCCTGAAGAGGGAGACGCTGCCATGTGCAGTGCTCGTTTCGATCGCAAGAATGGTGTTCATGTGCAGTGAGTGTGTGCGGGTCGGACGAGAATTCACAATGCGAAAACGCCATGAAGGGAATCTATGAATAATTTGACGAAAGTGAACGGCTTTCCCGCTTGCGCGAAGAGGCATGTGCCGCTTTCTTCAATCAAGTCCCGATAGATTGTCTATCGAGGCTAGAATTTTTCCCGCCCACAGAACACATATGACTGACTATGCAAAAGGCCTCGAAGGGGTCATCGCCAACGAATCCGCTTTAAGTAAAGTTGAAGGTGCTGATGGACGCTTGTCGTATCTGGGCTACAGCATCGATGATCTCGTCGCGAACTGCAGCTTCGAAGAAGTCACTTACCTTCTGCACCGTGGTAAGCTGCCGAACCAAAGCGAACTAACCGCCTTCACAGAAAATCTCCGCGCCCACCGCGAACTCCCACAGGGCGTCATCGATTTCCTCCAGAGCGCTCCGAAGGACGCCGGCCCGATGGACGTGCTACGCACAGCTGTCTCCATGCTCGGCCTCACAGATAAGCGCGCTACGACCGGTGAGGGAAATAACGACGCGAATGAGCAGGTCGCGATTTCACTCGTCGCACAGACCCCAGTCATCGTCGCCTACTACCACCGGGCACGTCAGGGACTGGATCTCCCACCTGTCCGCACAGATCTCTCTGAGGCAGCGCATTTCCTCTACCTCGTGAATGGTGAAGAGCCTGCGGAAAAGGCCGTTAAGACACTCGATGTCGCCTATATCCTCCATGCAGACCATGGAATGAATGCCTCGACTTTCTCCTCCCGTGTCACCATCGCGACTCTCTCTGACATCTACTCAGCTATGACGTCAGCCATCGGCACGCTGAAAGGCCCACTCCACGGTGGTGCCAATGAAGGTGTGATCAAGATGCTGGAGGAAATCGGCTCTCTCGAAGCGGTCGATGCCTACGTCGAAGATTGTCTCACAAACAAGAAGAAGATCATGGGTATCGGCCACCGCGTCTACAAGGTGCTCGACCCACGTGCTCCGCACCTTCAGAAGATGGCAGTCCAGCTGACCGAAGAGCTCGGTGAAGGCAAGTGGATCCAGATGTCTGAGCGCATCGCCACCATCATGCGCGAGCGCAAGGGGCTGAATGCCAACGTCGATTTCTACTCAGCGACTGTTTATTACAGCCTCGGCATTCCAACTGATCTGTTCACGCCTATCTTTGCTATCGCGCGGATGTCTGGCTGGACGGCGCAAGTGCTCGAGC
>CALFDI010000181.1 GCA_937952875.1 uncultured Verrucomicrobiales bacterium | reverse complement strand
CTCAATCCTCTCCGAAATGCCGTCTCCGTAGTGACGCTGATCACCATCGTAGGTGTGACTCTGGGCGTCGCAGCGATGATCACCGTGCTCAGCATCATGAATGGACTCGAGAAGGAGATCAAAGGACGCATCCTTGGCTTTTCCCCTCACGTCACAGTGGACTACGTGCCGACCGAATCAGGCCTGCAGTCTATGGAAGAGTGGCGGCCTCTCGCAGAGGAACTCACTCAACTCGATGGTGTCGAGAGCAGCTACGGCCTCGTCGAGGACTACCTCATTCTAGAATATTTCTCAGCGCAGATGCCCGTCAACTTCCGCGCAGTCGACACATCGAATGAGAGACAAGTGCAGGATCTGGAGAAACTACTAGATTTAGAAAAATTCCCAGAGAGCTCGGCTGATATGGGCTATGAATACGAAGCCGTCATCTCATCAGGATTAGCAGAAAATGTGGGACTAAAAGTCGGTGATACATTTTCCCTCTACTCTGGGCGGAATCTTCAGTCGGTGAAGGCCAGTTACGATCAGCTGGAACACACGCCTGTGAAAGAGGCCTTTCTCGCCGAACTAGAGGCCACGAAGTCCATTTTTCTTAATAAGGAAGGCCTCGCTGAAGATGGTAGAGAGCTGTATCTGATCGATCAAGTGGGTGAGGCCTACGAGACCTTAAGTCTAATCCTACAGTCGAAGATTCGCGATACCGAACGCGAGGTGATAGAGCAGATCTTGTTAGATCTCGAGAGCATCGCTCCAGAGCCTGGAAAAGAAGACCTGCCTGAGCGCTATCTCCCCGCAGGGTGGGGGGCCACGCAGGTGAGCGCCGTAGACTCTCTCTTAACACTCGATATCGAGGCCTCTGATAATGCCTCGCTTAGAGAGATCAAAGAACTCGTCCTTCCACGAGAAATCACCGTGAGAGGTGTCTACAGATCGTCTGTCCATGTGCGGAGTCCAGAGATATTCGTCCCTCTAGAGGTGGGGCAAGAGCTGGCTGGCCTAGAGGGAGCAGTGCAGAGTGTCGCTCTGCGACTAGATAAGCCATTCGAAGCCGCCCAATTCGCAGAAGATCTCAGAGAGAAGACTCCATCTGATAGACGCGTGATCACGTGGATGGATCACTACGGAGCGTGGTTCGAACTGATCGCGAGAGAGCAGATGATGATGAGCTTCGTCTTTCTTATTCTGATCGTCATCGTCGTCTTCTGTAGTGGGGCTGTCATGTTCACCGTCACTCTGCAGAAGAAGCAGGAGATCGGTGTGATGAAAGCTCTCGGGGCGACAGAAGAGCAGATCATGAGCGTCTTCTTAATCCAAGGAGTCGTCATTGGCTTTATCGGTGCCGTCTGCGGAGTTGCCCTTGGCCTTTTAACCTTGGTGAATCGAGGTGCTATTCAAGCGATGTTAGCCGCCTTCGGTGCAGACCCATTCCCAGCCGCCTTCCATGGAGTTAATGCGATCCCTGTCGAGTATTCGGCAGTGAAAATGATCGTCATTGGCATCGGAGCATTCATCCTCTGTATCTTAGCCGCAGCTGTGCCCGCCGTCTTTGCGAGCCGGAATGATCCTGCGCGTTCCTTACGCGGTCTCTAGTATCATATTTTTAAAAATAAGCCTATATTCTCTCTATGAAAAACTACGTCTATTTCGATCTCGAGACCCAGCGCAGCTTTCGCGATGTAGGTGGCGCTGCGAATAAATCAAAAATGGGCGTCTCTGTCGCCGTGACTTATTCTTCCCAGACGGGTGAATATATTGTTTACGGAGAAGAAAGTATGGATGCTCTAGTAGACCAGCTTATTAAGGCCGACTGCGTCGTGGGGTGGAATCATGAGCAGTTCGATTATCCCGTCTTAGAGGGCTACACGATTTATGATATGCTCTCTCAGACGCGGAATCTAGATATGATGCTGGATCTAGAAGAAAAGCTCGGCTTTCGCCTCAAGCTAGACTCCGCCGCAGAGGCATGTCTCGACATGGGGAAGACGGCTGATGGCTTAGACGCCCTTCGCTGGTGGCAAGATTATCTCAAAACAGGTGATAAGGCCCATATCATGAAAATCGCTGAATACTGCTGCTTCGATGTAAAGGTGACAAAGTGTGTTCATGAATACGGCCTAGAAAACGGGATTATTAAGTATAAGGATAAAGGCGGCTCAGGAATTCTCGACGTCGAAGTCGATTGGAAATAGTAGGAAACTCGCCTGTTCACTCATCTGATTTTGAAATGATTCTTCTCTCGTGGTTCATCCTTTTTCTCGGTCTGCTCGCGACCTTTTGGGTCGTTCTCATTAAGTCTCGAGGCACCCTGAAATACTGGATTCGTCCTATTAAAGAAAAGGAATACTGGATACTCGGGAAAGCTCTTCCTACTGGCTATACACCGGAGGATATGGCGGCTGCTCTTTCTGATGCGAATGCTGAAGTCCGCAGCCACGATCAATCAGTTCGTATCGCCTACAGAGCATGGAATGAGACTGACGGCACAGCTTTCGCAGGAGTTATTCTCAGAGAATCCATCGAGGGCGACCTCTCTGAAGGCTGCGAGATAAGACATCAGCCAGAGAACTGGGTCATGAGACTCTCTGGTGCGAATAAACAGGCAGAAAAGAGCCGTCCAGACGCCGTGCTCGAAGCTGCACGCCAGCAGGGAATGACACTCAATGAGGTCGAGCCTAGATTCCTCAGCGGCCAGTCATTTCAAGTCTATGACTGGCAGATAGAGACTGGTCAGCCAGAGACAGGGGAGTCTGCCTTAGTTCGTCTCATGGAGCGCACACAGCAGATGCGAGATAACCTCGTCTTCACCGTCTTACTCACAGTCATCTGCATCGGCGCACTTGGCACAAAGCAACCGTTTCTCTTCGCTGCAGGAGTTCTGCTCATGGTCTTTCTCTCAGGGGCGTGTAAATTTGTCTTCATTCACCAGCGCACAGATGACGCTGACGAGATGCATTTACAGAATTACTAAGTCACTGTGCACAGTTGACCAGCAGGCTCTGCCTATGCATTTATATAAAGTATGAATGCAGTGGAAGGTGGACAGAAAGTGCTGAGCACTTTGCTAAATAAATTGGGGTTGGAGAGCGAAGTCGCAATCGAAGACGCATATGAAGGAACCTGCCTACAGATCTCTTCAGAACACGGACGCTACCTCATCGGCAGAGGAGGGGATCGTCTCGATGATATGCAATACCTCGTCAATCGCATCGTGCAAAAGCACCTACCTGATGCCCCGCGCCTGAGAGTCGACTGTGATCACTATCGCCAAGAGAACGAAGATCGTCTGATTCAATCCGTCACGAAACTCGCAAATGAAGTAAAAGAGACAGGAGAGGCTCAAAAAACAAAGCCTCTCAATGCCTACCATCGTCGGATCGTCCACAATGCTCTCAAAGAGCAAGGAGTCATCACAGACAGTGAGAACAGTAAGACCCGCTTCAAAAAAATTCTGATCAGCCCTGCTGAGTAATCCGACTCTCCACTCACTAGCTGGTAGAGGGAAAAAAGCCCTCTACTTCGCTTCCAGAGCTAAATACGCCTGTATCGCCTCCTGCGGAATATCAGCCCGCATAAGAGACTCACCTATCAAGACAGCATTTGCCCCCGCGTCTAGCGCCCGCTGAGCATCATCAGTTGAGTGAATTCCAGATTCTGAGACCAGAAGAACATTGTCTGGCACCTCCTCTGCTAAAGTCTCCGTCACAGCGAGATCCGTGACGAATGTCTTTAAATTCCGATTATTGATCCCAATCAGATCCGCCTCGAGATCGATAGCCCGCTCCAGCTCCTCTAAATTGTGAGTCTCGACCAGCACATCTAGGCCGAACGTCTTAGCACAGTCGTAAAGCCGGCGCAGAGTCTCATCATCCAGAGCTGCCACGATGAGAAGAATCGCGTCTGCACCTGTAACCACTGCCTCATAGATCTGCACCTCGTGCATCATGAAGTCCTTTCTCAGCAGCGGAATCTTCGCATTCTTCGAGATATTGATGAAATCTGATAAAGACCCTTTAAAGAATTTCTCATCTGTCAGAATCGACATGCAAGACGCCCCACCTTCTTGATAAAGGCCGGCCTGCTTCACAGGATCGAAGTTAGGATCTATAATCCCTGCAGAGGGGGACGCCTTCTTTACCTCAGCGATCACGCCCAACTGATTTTCACCACGATCAAGAGCAGCACGGAAGCCGCCGAAGTCATTTCTCATCAGAGCAGACGCCTTTAAATTCTCTAGGCGTGGCAGCAGAATTTCTACTTCCTTTGCCTTATGCGCCATGATCTCAGCTAGCTTGTCGGACATGGTGGTAAAAAAGCCGCGAATTATCGAAAAATCCAAGCCATTCTTTTATTCTTCAGAGAAAAAAGACATTTTCCTTCAAAAAGATCTTGCGCTCGCAGGTGATCTTAGCTTTTCTCCCGCCGCACCCGAAAGGGAGCCGCTAGACTAGTTAATAAGCTAATCAAAGCGGGTGTAGCTCAGTGGTAGAGCGCAACCTTGCCAAGGTTGATGTCGAGAGTTCGAATCTCTTCACCCGCTCCATTTTTAAAAGAGTCCATCTTTAGATGGGCTCTTTTTTTTATTTGCGGGGGAAGAGGTTCGAACTCTCGGTCAGTAAAAGTTCGAACCGAAGTGCAACGGAGATAGCCTGAGTGAAGCGAAGGCAATCTCTTCACCCGCTCCATTTCAATAGAAAGAGTCCGTTCTAACCAACGGGCTCTTTTTGCGTTATAGGGGTGAGAGAGTTGAACTCTCGAGAAGGAACAAGTTCGAACCGGAATGAGTTCAAGCGAATGAAGACAGCGCAAGCGAATCGAGGGCTTTCTGTTTATATGATAGCGTCTAAAGGGCTTTGAACTCCAAGTTGATTCGTTTCTTGAGCGACATGAGTATAAATTTCAGTTGTCTTCACATCTGAATGGCCGAGCAGAGATTGAATCGTGCGTAAATCTGTCTTATTCTCGAGCAGGTGGGTGGCAAAAGAATGTCGTAACGCATGGCTACTCACGCGTTTCGTAATTCCAGCACGCTGAGCTGCTCGTTTGATCGCCCGATTGAAGACTTTTTCGTGTAAATGATGGCGGCGAGTCAGGCCTGAATCAGGATCGATTGATTCACTACTTGCTGGGAAGAGCCAAAACCATTCCCATTCTTTCCCCGCTTTTGAAAACTTGCGGCCCAAGGCTCCCGGTATAGCTACTCCAGATTTTTTGAGATCTCGGTCTCGTTCCCAACTCGCTCGGACAGCCATGAGATGATTCGTTAAATCATCCCGAACAGAAGCAGGAATTATCGAGGTTCGATCTTTGCCACCTTTTCCTTTGCGAATGGTGACGACGCCTCTTTGCAGATCAATATCTTTGACTCGGAGACTGATTAATTCACCGAGTCGTAGCCCCGAGCCATATTGTAGTCTAGCTGCCAAGTGATAGCGCTGCTCAAGTGCGTCTAGAAGACCTGTGATTTCTTCTTGAGAAAGCACTGTCGGAATCTGTCGATGAGTTTTGCGTAATCGGACATTAAAGTGCACCTCATCAACTTCACAAACGTCCTTGAAGAAAAAAACGAGAGCATTGAGAGCCTGCTTTTGTGTGGAAAAAGAGCAGTGTTTTTCTTCGACAAGCCATCCAAGAAAATGCGTCGCGCAGTCTTGCCTCATGGCATTTCGAGCCGTCTCCGCAAAAGCTCCATATCGTGCAATCCAGCAAGCGTAGCACTGACGAGTCCTTCTCGAGAGCCCTCGACGAACAGCAACGGATTCTGCAGCCTGCCTCATTCTTTCGGGGAGACTCCGGTGGTCTGCATTTCTGAGTTTGCAAGCTTCTAACCATCGTAAATACCAAGAAATTGCCTCAGCCCATTGATTGAGTTGCCATGACTGGCGCTCGGTATCTTCGCTCAGAACTTGCTTCTTCCAGAATACCACTGCCGAATGTCGACCTGCCTTGAGACCACTTCGAATACGAAAGTTTTCATACCAGCTTAGAAGCATTGTAAATCCATGTTTTTGGCTTGGAGTCAGATCGCGAGAAGCATTGAGATCCTTGCGCCAACAGCATCTGATTCTTTTTGTGATACTCATAATTTGAACAGTGTTCTTATGAGTTTACTGTATCGTCCAGAAAAAACTGTAACCTTAAGCAAGGTGAAACATTAAGAAAAATGGATGGTTAAATAATACGTTAAAATACTAACCAATAAGGAACACTCTGTTTAGAGGAAGGGGATCGAGCGAAAGATCCTAAATAAGGTAAAGGCCGAGAATTGCTTATAGACAAAGCTTTTGAAGCTTCTTATAAAGCCAAAGAAATAAGAAATTCGGCACGTGATATTCCTATCTGAGTGCCACTAATAAAACTGTTCTGCGAAAGAAACTAGCCTGATGCCCAAGCTCCTCTGCAAGACGATAGAGACCTTCAACATCGAAGGCAGGGGAACAATTGTCGTTCTTCAGGACCCAGAAGATTGGCGCATTACGCCTACTGAAGTCGTAAAGCGACGCGAAGCCATCAGGATTCTTCGGCCTGACGAGTCATCGGTGAAGACATTCATTAAGGACTTCGAATTCATCAGAAAGTTTGGCGGCGGTTCCGGAATCGTGATCCAGTTGCCCAACGACGTTTCCGTAGGTGACGTGCCGCCAGAGTCCCTTGTTTTTCTTGAGCGTGAGGATGATGAGCCGATTCTTTGGGATGGCCGTAAGGCCGAATTCACTAATGCAGAACAAGACGTCGCACCACAATCCACTACCCGCTCAGTAGTTTAGTTTTATGATTTTTAGAACCCCAACCCCTTCGTCGAACACGCGCTCTCGGTAGTGGATGTGTGGACTTCGACGTTGTGCCAAAAATGACATGGAAGAAGCAGCAATCTGTTCGGCAGCTTATTATAGCTACAGTGCTACTGTTTCTCTGTGCTTCGTGTTCTGAGAGTGGTGTTGAAGAATCGCATGAGGCTAAGAATGGGGCGACGTTTCGGATACAGTGGGTTCTCGATAGCGAGAACTTTCCGATGTTTTCACTACATGTGCTCGATTCAACGGGGACCGAGATTCACTCTGAAAGTTATTCTCACTTGGCCATGGGCTATGATTCGGGTTTTGTAATTCAGGAGACACAGGATCAGATTCGGGTCTACACAGACACCAAGCCACCCGAGCTGCTAACTACCTATCACCTGAAATAGAAATCGCACAACAAGACGTGGTGGACTGACGTGACCCCGCTGTAAAGTTTCCGAACGACTTCTGGCGTTGGCGGAAGAGTTTTGATATACAATCTTCATTGGTGTGAATGGGTCACGCCGCCACACTTCAACGTTGTGCAGAAATACTCTGCCCCGTATACCCATGACAAACGCGACCAGCACAGTCCTTATCCTCGCGATTCCGCTCGGACTGCTGACGATACTGCCGTTCGGTTGGCTTCGATC
Source organism: uncultured Verrucomicrobiales bacterium (assembly GCA_937952875.1). Lineage (GTDB taxonomy): Bacteria > Verrucomicrobiota > Verrucomicrobiia > Verrucomicrobiales > Akkermansiaceae > CALFDI01. The sequence continues at coordinate 399 of CALFDI010000181.1, read as the reverse complement.
CCGTTTGGCATTCTTGGCTCTCGGAGTTCCTCTTTTCTTGATCGGAGCGCTTCTCATATTCGCAGGTTTGTTCGCTTCGGGGATGGCGGCTGGACACGGTAGCGGAGAATCCGGTGGCTGGCATGGGTTTGGTCCACTTCTGCTTTGGACGGCTATTGGAGGATCCTTGATGATAGCTGGGATTGTGATACGTCCAGCAACCAAGTCGCCAGAGCGAGGCGAGCTTGAGGAGCCGAAGTTGCCAAATCTACGAGAAGCAGAAGCTGCCAACCAAAATCGAAATGCACAACAAGGCGTCGATCTCAACACCTGACCCTTGGTGAGTCGAAAGCATCATGACCATTCAACCATTAACCCAGAAGTCGAAGTCCGCCCTCGGTCAGGTGTGAGATGACTTCG
>CALFDI010000180.1 GCA_937952875.1 uncultured Verrucomicrobiales bacterium | reverse complement strand
AAAGAATTACGAAGTTGCTGATCTAACGGCTCATCTCAGCGCTTTTGGGCAGATATTTGAAAAGACCAAAGATATTCCTGACGGCACAGGGGTAACCATTCAGTTGAAATGATCTTTGACGACCTTCTTCGAAATTCGCTGTGAACTTTCTCGCCCATCTCTATCTCGCAGGACCCTCAGATGAGTCGCTGATTGGGAATCTGATGGGTGACTTTGTAAAAGGGACTCTCGAATCTCTTAGCCCGCACTATTCTACAGATATCATACGAGGTATTCAGCAGCACAGATCCATCGATGTCTTTACAGATACTCACGCGAGCTTCTCCCACGCGAGGCAATTACTGTCACCTGAGAGGCAACGTTTTGCAGGAATTGTGGTCGATATTTTCTACGACCATTTTCTGTCTCTTAACTGGCCAGGTGGTGATGACGCGCGCTTAGCTTTTATTGCTCGCTGCTACGAGACCTTTCATAAAAGGGACGATCTTCTGAGCGATAATCTTCGAGACATTATTCCGCGAATGATCGAGCAAGATTGGCTCGGCTGTTATTCGACGATTGATGGAATAGCTCTCACGTTAAAGCGTATCGCCCACCGTTCGCCGAAGGTCTCGGCGATCATTGGAGGTGAGACTGATCTTCTGGATCAGTGGGACGAATTCGAAACGCTCTACAATGACTTCTTCCCCGATTTAAAGGCATATTCGGAAAGCTTAATGCATCTCCCAGACATCGGCTAGTCTCGCCTTTGCTTCTGGAAAGTCGAGGACACTAGTGAGACGGCTCGGGATCACAACACAGTCACAACCAGCAGCAGTTGCTGCTTTTAGCCCATTGAGTGAGTCTTCTATGACTAGGCATTGCTCTGGCTGGAGATCGAATCGGCGAACGGCTTCTTGATAGAGATCTGGTGCGGGCTTGATCTTCGGGGCATCTCCGCGGCAGACAATCTCATCTACCAGATCAATGATCCCAAGCCTCTCAAGCCAGACATCGACCCAGTTATGGGAAGAACTCGAGACGACCGCGATGCGCACACCATCAGCCCGAATGGCCTTCCACGTCTCGACGATGCCGGGGATGACGACACCGTCTTTCAGGCGTTCTCGTATTTCTATATTCCTCACTCGTCCCTCTTCTTCCCAGTCATAGGACTTCCCAGTGAGACTTTCTAAATAAAGTTCTGGAGACCATGTGTCGAAATCACTTCCGATGCACTGCACGTAGACCTCTTGTGTCAGCTTTTCTTCCATCCCCTCGCGGCGGAAGATCGTCAGCCATGATTCATAAATGGGCCACTCAGTATCAACGATAATTCCGTCAAAGTCCCAAAGAGTCGCCTGATAATCGTTCCACATGCTCAGACTCCTAGCGCAGTCCGAGTGGAAGTGCAGGAGAAATCAATTGAATCTGAGAATTTTGGCACGCACGCAGTTGTTGCATGAAGACGTTAAGAGCTTTTTTCTGCTCTACACTGAGTAGACCAAGAGTCGATGAGTCTAGCATCAAAGTCTCCATCGCTTTCGCCACGGACTGCCTCTTCTGGTGACTCATTTTAATGAGTTCATCACTCTCTTCTGGTTCAGACAAAAGACCGTCTAATGGGCTCTTCGGCTCTGGAAATAGATAGACTGGAGCGTCTTCTAACTCTGCCTCAGTGGCTGCGTGAGCAAGCGCATCCTGAAGCCCTCCGATCTCATCGACGAGACCTATAGTCATAGCTTTATCACCTGTGTAGACGCGACCGCCTGCTAGCTCTTTGGCATCTTGCTTGAGCCTTTCTCCCCTGCCTTCACGAACGCGGCTAAGAAAGGTCTCGTAGACATCCGTCATGGAGTCACGCACGGCGGACTCTTCCTGCTCTGTGTATGGCCGAGTGGATGAATTCATTCCGGCATACTTTCCTCGTTGAGCTGAGTATGTCGTGATCCCGAGCTGATCGAGTGCATCTTTTAACACTAGTTTCATCCCGACAACTCCGATGGATCCTGTCACTGTGCCTTTCTCTGCGAATATCCGGTCAGCTCCCGCAGAAATGTAGTATCCACCGCTGGCAGCAACACCGCCCATTGAGACGATAAAGGGGCGTTCAGTCTCCTTCCACTCTTCTAATGCCTCCCAGAGAACTTCGCTAGAGAGAGCTGATCCGCCAGGAGAGTCTACTCTGAGAACGAGTGCTTTCGCATACTCATCCTCTTTTGCTTTTAAAATTTCCGTGCGCACTGGCGCGATGCTTTCGTCATCGATCCCACCTTCTAGAACGACGAGTGCTACGTAGTCTTCCTGCTTAGCTTTCTTCCTGCCATTTCCGAAGACAACGCTCATGAGATCCATAAATCCAGTGATCTCATCCTTCCCCTGATCGTATCCGTAGCTGTTATCGAATTCGACCTCCTCGCTGTAGTGATCTTCGATCTTCTCGATAAAGTCCGTGCGATAAGTGAGTTCATCGACCAAGCCGGCAGCAACCAACTCTTCTGGAGTTGCATGGTCATCATTAATCACAGTGAGAACAGCCTCCTTAGATAAGCTTCTTCCTGCAGCGATCGCATCTACGAGAGTTTCATAAAACCCATCGAGAAGCTCCGCGGATTGCTTCTTTGCAGGTTCACTCGGTCCTGTGCGATAGAAGGTTTCCCCAAAGCTCTTAAAGTCCCCGATATGAACGACCTGTGCTTGAACGCCTAGTTTATCGAGCAGTTTCTTAAAATACATGCTCTCAGCGTAGAGCCCGCTAAAGTCGACATTACCCTCTGGCATGAGAGCGAGGTGAGTGGCTGCACTTCCGATCAGAGCCGTGCTATTTTCATAAGAATCTGTGTAGAGCCAGACATCCTTTTTCGCGTCTCTAATGTCTAATAGTAAACGCCTGACTTCTTCTAGCTGGGCGAGACCTAGGCTCGCCTCATCAAAGTCTAGGACAACGCCTTTCACATTCGGGTCATCTACTGCACGCGCTAGACTCTGTGTCAATGCATGGTGTGTCAGAGGGACATCTTGAGAAAAATTAA
>CALFDI010000179.1 GCA_937952875.1 uncultured Verrucomicrobiales bacterium | reverse complement strand
ATTCTCCAGTAGCAGGGCAGCGAGTCGAAGTCGCTCAGAAGGAGGACGAGCAGTGAAAGGCGCGATCAAATGGATGACGGGCAACCACGTCGCCGCGAATTTTGCCATGGTTGCGATTCTCATCGCGGGATTTCTGACGTGGTTTAAGCTGAGAAAAGAAATTTTTCCTGAGACCTCTCTGGATGCTGTGAGAGTGACGGTGCCGTATCCGAACTCGACGCCTGAGGATGTGGAAAGTGGTGTGATCATCCCGATTGAAGAGGCGCTCGCGAATGTCGAAGGCATAGATCGTGTGAGTTCTACAGCCGCTGAAGGTGCGGGATCGATAATAGCAGAGATCGCCACAGGGTATGAGCTGCGTGATGTCATGAACGATATCAAGACACAGGTGGATGCTGTCGATAATTTAGCGGAAAATGCAGAGCGGCCAGTCTTAGAAGAAGTCGTTCTTAATGCTCAAGTCATGAGCATAGCGATATCGGCAGACACCACTGAGGCGAATCTCAGATTGATGGGGGAGAGGTTACGCGATGATCTGCTCAACTATACTCCTAAGCCACCAGAGGATTTTTTTGGGAAAGTGGCATTCTTTCTCAAGGGAGCACCATCGATTAGCCGTGTCTCGCTCAGTGGCGTGCGACCTTATGAAATATCCATAGAAGTCTCACAGGAAAAGCTTCGCCAATATGGACTCACGCTTGCAGAAGTGGCTAGCGCTGTGCGTCGCTCCTCAGTCGATCTCCCGAGTGGATCCATCAAGACATCAGGTGGTGAGGTTGTCGTGAGATCAGTCGGCCGGAAATATCGTGGTGATGAGTTCCTGACCATTCCGCTCGTAACGAGTGAAAGCGGAGGAGTCGTTCTGTTAGGCGAAGTGGCCGAGGTCAATGACGGCTTCGAAGACGTCGATGTCGCTGCGCGCTTCGATGGGAATCCTGCTGTTGTCGTTGATGTTTTTCGCGTCGGTGAGGAGGATACGATAGCCATCGCAAATGCAGTAGAAGAATTTTTGGCGGATCAGAAAAGTAAGCTCTCCGATGGTGTGACGATGGAGATTTGGAATGATCAAAGCTTATACTTAAGAGGTCGTCTTAATCTATTGGCTCGGAATGCCGCTACGGGATTGCTTTTAGTCTTTATCGTTCTCGCACTGTTCCTACGGCCAAGTTTGGCTTTTCTCGTAGCATTAGGGATTCCAGTGTCTTTCGCTGGGGGGATTTGGTTGATGCCGTCTCTGGATGTTTCGATCAATATGATCTCACTCTTTGCCTTTATTCTCGTTTTGGGAATCGTGGTCGATGATGCCATCGTAGTCGGTGAGAATGTCTACTCGCGTATCCAAGGGGGAGAAGACCCGAAGAAGGCGGCATACGAGGGCACTCATGAAGTCGGAGTGATCGTGATTTTTGGCATATTGACGACGATGATCGCATTCACACCGATGTTGGGGTTAAGCGGAGTCAGCGGTAAGATTTGGCCGAATATACCACTGATCGTCATTCCGACTCTGGCGTTCTCGCTCGTTCAATCGAAGTTCGTCTTACCTGCACATTTAGCGCTTTTGAAAAAGACTGACCGGTCGCGAAAAGTCGGCTTATTGACCAGAATACAGCGTGGAGTGGCAGATGCGTTAGAGCGATTCGTTGAATCAATTTACCAGCCGTTTCTTGAACGATGCTTACGCTTCCGCTATGGCGTAGCAGCTATTTTCGTAGCATTATTATTCGTCATTATTGGTTTGATCTCGGGAGGCTGGGTGAAGACGGAATTCTTTCCAGATGTGGAGGCGGATCTTTTAAATGCGAAAATCGAAATGCCGCGTGGTGTGCCGTTTGAAACGACTGCGTCTGCAGTAGAACGCATAGAGGCTGCTGTGATAGAACTCAATGAGAGGTATAAAGAAGAGCGCGGATATCCGGTAGTAAAACACGTGCGAGCTACCGCTGGAATGCAGCCGCTCTTGCTAGGCTTTACTCCTGGAAATACGACGGTCATTTCTCACATAGGCGAGGTCTCTGTAGAACTCTATCCCAGCGCACAGAGGGATGTGGCTGCAGATGTATTTAAAGAAGAGTGGCGTGAGATCGTAGGGGAAATACCGGGCGTCGCAGAGCTTAGCTTTCGCGCTGAATCTGGAAGCGGTGGGAACGCCATCGATATCGAGATCTATGGCGCGAATCTGACTCAACTGAGAGCAGCGACTGAGTCTTTGAAGGATGATTTGCGTAGTTTCCCAGGCGTGATCGAGATCGCAGATGATGATCGTCTCGGAAAAAAAGAGTTTCGCTTTAAAGAACTGACACCTGAAGGACGGGCTCTTGGGTTAAGACTGTCAGATATTTCTGAACAGGTGCGGAGAGCATTCTATGGAGAGGAAGTTGATCGTCTCCAGCGCGGTCGTGAGGAGGTGAAGGTCTTAGTCCGTTATCCGTCAGAGGCGCGGAAAAAGTTCATCTCGTTAGAAGATCTCGATATTCGAACAGCAGATGGCGGAGATGTGCCTCTACTGCAGCTCGTAGTGCCAGAATATGGGCGCGGGCCAGATACGATTAAGCGTGTCAATCGCCAGCGAGCGATCAAGCTGACTGCTGATATTGATAAGACAAGCGGGGTAAATGCCAATGAAGTGGTCGGAAAGTTTACTGCGGATTCTTTAAAAAATCTGTCTACGTCCTATCCCGGAGTTTCATGGGGATTCCAAGGTGAGCAGAAAGACCAGAGAAATAGTATTAAAGAGATGAGCATCAAGTTCGCGATCGCTCTCGTGCTCATGTATGTGATGATGGCGATTCCACTGCGGTCATACATTCAGCCAGCGATCGTGATGTCAGTCATCCCGTTCGGCATCGTCGGAGCAGTGATTGGGCACATTTTCATGCAGACGCACTTAAGCATCATGTCCATGTGTGGCATCGTCGCCCTCGCCGGTGTGGTGGTGAATGACAGCCTCGTCATGGTCGATTATGTCAATCGCTACCGCGCTCGAGGAAATTCGCTGATCGCAGCTGCGACACAGGCGGGAGCGAGACGTTTTCGGGCGATCTTGTTGACGTCCTTGACGACATTTGCGGGGCTCTTGCCGATGCTATTCGAGACAGATATTCAGGCGAAGTTTCTTATCCCGATGGCCATTTCGCTTGCCTTTGGCATTTTATTTGCGACAGCGATCACGCTCATCTTGGTGCCTTCCGTTTACCTGATATTGAATGATCTGATGAATCGGGCAAAGGACTACTGGAACTGGACACCTCTGCGGAAGGGCTAATGCGCCGTGTAAATGTGCGAGAATTCATTAGCTGGTTTTCCTCGTCTATGATTCACTCAATGCCGTGAAAGTAGGTATAGCACAGATCAATGCGGTGATCGGGGACTTCCCTGGAAATGCAAAGCGAATCCTCGCCGCATACCGTGAATGCATTGAGAAAGGCGCAGACGTCGTCATCACTCCGGAACTCTCTCTTACGGGATACCCGCCGAGAGATCTCGTTTTTAAAAGCCAATTCGTCCCGAAGTGCCTACAAGCTCTGGATTATCTCGCGGATGAGGCAAAAGTCATTCCGCTCATCGTCGGCTACGTCGATCATAATACATCAGCCAATCCGGGGAAGCCGTTTCGAAATGCAGCAGCCGTGCTTTTCGATGGAAAGATCCAGTCTCTTCAGCATAAAACGCTTCTTCCTACCTACGACGTCTTCGATGAGTGGCGCTATTTTCAGCCATCAGAGGCATGCATGCCGATCGAGATCTGTGGGCAGCGCATTGGCTTAACGATCTGTGAAGACATCTGGACAGAAGAGTATTTACAGCGCCCACTGTATGAGAGAAACCCCGTGCAAGAACTTGTCGAGCAGGGCGTAGATGCGATTTTTAATCTGAGTGCATCTCCATACGCCTTGCATAAGCCAGCGCGCCGTCAATCTATGATCGCAGATGTAGCGAGTGAGGCTGGTGTGCCCGTGATCTACTGCAACGCCATAGGTGCGCAGGATCAGCTCATATTCGATGGGCATTCACTCGTCGCATCAGCAAAGGGCGAGATCGTGGCGCATTTCCCAGGCTTCGAGGAAGCGGTGCGCGTATTGGATTTAGAAAATCTCGAAGCTGCAGAGGTAAACGAGCCTCGGGTGGACGAAGAACAGCTCTTCCGGGCGCTGGTGCTAGGTTTGCGTGACTACACCACGAAGTGTGGGTTTTCGAAAGTCTGTCTCGGCTTGAGTGGTGGTATCGATTCAGCCCTAACAGCTGCAATCGCTGCCGAGGCACTAGGTCCGGAGAATGTCCATGGCTTAACGATGCCAAGTGAGTATAGCTCCAGTGGCAGTGTGTCAGACTCTATCCAACTCGCTGAAGCCCTCGGTATCCGTTGCGATACAGTGCCGATCAAGGACGTCTTCGAAGAGGTGAAAAAGAGCATGGCTCCTATCTTCGGTGAGACTGAAGAAGACGTCACTGAGGAGAACATGCAGGCTCGTATCCGTGCCGTCTTTCTCATGGCTTTGTCTAATAAATCTGGTGCGATGCTCCTGACTACGGGAAATAAAAGTGAACTCGCCGTCGGCTATTGCACGATCTATGGTGATATGTGCGGTGGACTTGCGGTGCTCTCAGACCTTCCTAAGGTCGATGTTTACTCTGTCTCTCGCTGGTTGAATCGCGAGTCTGAGATCATTCCGTGGGCCACCATTGATAAGCCTCCGAGCGCTGAATTGAGACCAGATCAGAAGGACTCTGATTCTTTACCGCCTTATGATATTCTAGACTCTATCCTCGAGCTCTATGTGGAAGAGCAGATCTCAGCCACAGATATCATTGAAAAACACGGCTATGATGAAGAGACAGTGCGCTGGATCCAGCGACGCGTTGATCTTAATGAGTATAAACGCCAACAAGCAGCTCCTGGTCTAAGAGTTACGACAAAAGCCTTCGGTATGGGGAGACGTTACCCGATCGTGCAACGCTTCATTGATTAACTCACAAGACGGGCTTTTCCTTTTTCAGGAAAGGTGTTACCCGCATACGATTCCATCATGACCGAGCAAGAAGCACGCGATATTTTAGGCCTCGGGCCAGACGACACTCTGGATTCCGCGAGCACGAAGATTGCCGTGATTCGGAAAACTCTCGCGACTCAGATCGCGTCTCGAAAGCCAGGTGATGACCGCGATGCTAAGATCGATCGGCAGAAACGAGTTGAACAAGCCGTGGAAGCACTAGGCGGTCTCTCGCTCGAGATCGAAGAAGTCGAATCACCGTTTAAAGCTACGCCTGATACGAAGAGTAAAACGCCTCTTTTCATCGCAGCTGGACTCGCTCTTGTGGGGCTCATTGCGGCGGTCATACTGATGAGTTCGCCAGAGGAAGTCGTCATTCCCAAGCGCGATATCTCTCTAAAAGAGAAGGCCTCAGTGGAATCCTATCTCTCATCACTGAAGTGGCCACAGGTAGAAGAACAGATCGAGGCTCTCGCAGCAGATAATGTAAAAGACTCTGATCTCGATGCCTTTAGGCTAAGCTTAAAGGAAGGACGGGAAGCTGAAAAACGTCAAAAAGTCGCGTTCCTAGACGGTGAGGTCCGTGCAGCTATCACAGAGAATCAGTGGAAGAAGGCAAAAGGCCGCACGGCAGAACTGAGAGAGCTCGATTCAGAATACGCAGCTATAGCAGAGCTCGAAACCCTCATCGAAGAAGGGCAGAAAAAACAAAAGATCAATTATTACACATCTCAGATTGAAGAAGCGATCCTCGCGAAAAACTGGCAGGCGGCAGAATCTGCACTCGCAGAACTCGTCAAGCTGACTCCAGACACAGCTCTGTCTCAGACCGTTTCGACTCGCATCGCAGCGGGTAGGAAGAAGCAAAAGGCTGATATGTTAAAGTCTCAGCAACTGACTCAACAAGCGCTAGCTATTGATACAGGTGCTTTTTCAGCGGCAGCACTCACAGCCCTTCAAGAGGCGATGGCGTTAAATCCTCAAAATACTGAAGCCGCAGCGTTACTCAAAAAGATGTCGGCTTACACTCGGACTCTACGCGTGCCGACAGACTTCCCAACGATCGCTGAGGCTCTTGCTGAAGCGCGCCCTCGGGACGAAGTCGTAGTAGGTGAAGGTGTCTTTGCTGGTGCCGTCGATATCGCAGCAGGTGTGAGACTCCGTGGGGCTGGATTTGATAAGACAATTATCACCTGTATCGGAACGCAGAGCAGTGTTGCTACTGTAACTGCAGGAGAAGGTGTCACATCCATATCTGGACTCACCCTTCAGCACCGCGGCTTTGACTATGCTAGAGAACGTTACCCAGTGCTGACAGTCTTAGGTGGTCGCACGACTCTAACGAGTGTGAAGATTCTTAAGAGCGCTGGTCACGGAGTCGTCGTGCGAGGCGGCGGCAGTCTGGAAGCTATCAATTGCCGATTCTCTGACAGTGGGTGGTCAGGCATCAGCGTAGAAGGCGATGCCTCACGTGTGACTGTTGAGAATTCTCGTCTTAGCTCGAATCTCCACAATGGTATTCAGATCTTAAAAGGAGCAAGCGCCACTGTGAGCGACTGCCAAGTAGATCAGAATACGCGTTCAGGAGCAGCTGTGCATTCACAGTCTCCAAGTGTATTCAAAACATCGCGCTTTATGAAAAATCGTGATGCTGGTGTCACAGTCGCAGCCACAGGTGCTGCTGAGATTCAGAACTGTCAGGCGAATAGTAATGGCGTCGCCGGCCTAGTCGTTCATTCTGGCTCACAAGTCGGCCTCACCGGATCTCAGACCAGTGGGAATGGCTCGGCTGGAATCATCCTGGAAAGGGGAGCTCGTCTTTTGAAAGACAGCGGTAATCAAGCAAACAGCAATAAGGGAGAAAACCGCGTGACGAATGTCATTTTCTAGCCGGATTTCTTCAAAATCTGATTATTTTGAGCTGCTAGATGCGGAGAGACACATTTTTTTGCGATTGTGTCTCGACTGTCTCTCATTATGCCACTAGATCACTCGCATTCCGAAACGCCTCTGTGATGGAATTGGTAGACATAATGGACTTAAAATCCATGGGCCTTAGGCCGTGCGGGTTCGACTCCCGCCGGAGGTATTTTTTCTTTCTGTTATCGGATCACTTGTATTGACCCCGTGGGGGAAGGCTGCGACCAATAGCGACATGCGTTACGACCCAATTGATTCAGGCCTTTTTATCAGAAATCGCGCTCGCCTCGCTGCGTTAATGGATCCTAAGAGCATCGCGATCGTTCATTCGAATGATGTGATGCCGACGAATGCTGATGGCACTCTCCCATTTAAGCAAAATTCTGACATTTTCCATCTCACAGGAGTTGATCAGGAAGAAACAGTTCTTCTCTTCCGCCCAGACGCGCCGATTGAAAAAGATCGTGTGATTCTCTTTGTTCGTGAGACGAGCGAACACCTGGCTATATGGGAAGGCGCGAAGTTGACGAAGGAACAAGCCACAGAAGTCTCTGGCATTCCCGTCGTCCGCTGGACGGATAACTTCGAGGCTGCTCTGCACACTGTGATGCCGCAGATAGAAAATGTCTATCTCCTCACAAATGAACATCTGAGAGCTGAGACAATCGTCGAAACGCGCAACGCACGCTTCATAAAGCGCTGCAGGGAGATGTATCCTCTTCACACTTACAAGCGCCTCGCGCCACTCATGCATCAGCTCCGCATGATCAAAGATCCTGTCGAGATCGAGCAGTTACAAAAAGCTGTGGATATCACTGAGGCTGGCTTCCGCCGCGTGCTGGGCTTTATGAAGCCAGGTGTCGGTGAATGGGAAGTCGAGGCCGAGTATCTTCACGAGTTTATCAAGAGTCGTTCACGTGGATTCGCTTACACGCCGATCATCGGGTCTGGTGCGAATGCGAATGTGCTACATTACGTCGAAAATAGTAACATTTGTAAGGAGGGTGATCTCGTTCTCATGGACGTGGGCGCTGAATGGGCGAACTGGAATGCCGATATGACCCGCACAATACCAGTGAGCGGCACATTTACCCCACGCCAGAAAGATGTCTATAATGCTGTCCTCCGCGTGATGAAGGCTGCGAATGGCTTGCTCCGTCCTGGGATGAAACCGCTGGATTATCAAAATGCCGTCCTCGCTATTATGACGACTGAACTCATCGGTCTAGGCCTCATTACTCAGGAAGAGGCTGATGCTCAGGGTGAATCATTTTCAGCAACGAAGAAATACTTCATGCACGGGACGTCACATCACCTTGGCCTAGACGTGCATGATGTTTCGCCTCCTAACGAGCCCTTCCAGGTCGGGATGGTCTTCACCATCGAGCCTGGCATTTATATCCGCGAGGAGGACATCGGTATTAGACTCGAGAATAATGTCGTCATCGAGGAAGAGGGAAATCGTGACTTATTTGCAAATTTCCCAATCGAGGTCGATGATATCGAGAAGCTCATGCAGAGCTAATCTGCACACATATCACTTATGAAAGAATCTGAAGTTCACGCCTTTCTCCATGAGGCAGGCGTCGTGCCTAATAAATCACTCGGGCAGAACTTCCTAACAGATTCTGACACTGCGAAATGGCTGGCTGACCAGCTCATTATCCGAAAAGGCGATACCGTCGTGGAAGTCGGTCCAGGCACTGGGTCTATCACAGATCATCTACTACCGCGTGCGGAGAAGTTGATCTTGATCGAGTTCGATAATCGTCTTGCTAGGGCTCTCACAGAGAAGTTCGCAGATAATGAGAAAGTCACCGTTCATCACGCAGATGCGGCTCAGTTCGATACGCGCACACTGTTTGCAGATTCGCCTATCCGGCTCATCGGGAATCTCCCGTATTCTGCTGGCGGGGCGATCATGCGAAACTTTTTAGAGCGCCCCTCACCGGTCGAACAAGCAGTGCTGATGCTGCAGAAAGAGGTGATCGATAGAATGTGCGCGGTGCCACGCACAAAGGATTACAGCGTTCTTTCGCTTCGCACGCAGAGTGAGTGGGATGTGGAGGCTGCTCGGGTCATCGGCCCAGATGCACTGCACCCTCGTCCTCGCATAGACTCGACAGTCGCTATCCTTACACGCCGTCGAGATCCACTCCCGCCATACGATGATCGGCTCTTCGATAGCCTTATTCGGCGGGCTTTTTCTCAGCGGAGAAAGCAAATGCGTAAGCAGTTACCAGCGACTGATCAGTGGGAAGAAGTCGCAGAAGAGATCGGCTTCGCGACGACGGCGCGTGCGGAAGAACTCAGTCTCGAACAGTGGATTGAGCTGACGAATTTCTTCGATCCCAACCCTTTAAAAAATAATCCACAGAAAGGCAGCGAGATCTTCGACGTCGTCGATATGGATGATCAGGTGACGGGACAAGAGCGTCGTGACGTCGTCCATCGTGATGACTTGCTTCATCGTGCCGTGCACATCCTCGTCTTTAATAAAAAGAAGGAGGTCTTCTTGCAGAAACGCTCTCGACTCAAAGATAAGTGTCCGAACCTGTGGGACAGCAGTGCTGCTGGTCATTTAAACGCTGGAGATGACTACGAGCCGACAGCCATCCGAGAGCTAAAAGAAGAGCTGGGAGTTGATGCGGAGGTCCAAGAAATTCTTCGCCTCACTCCGTCAGAGAATACAGGCTGGGAGCATATTGCTCTCTACCTCGCTAGACACGATGGCGCTGTGACCTATCCCTGTAGCGAAGTCGAGACAGGCATGTGGCTCAGCATGGAGGAGTTAGATCGCTGGATGCAGAATCGTCCGCAGAGCTTTGCTCCTGGCTTCGTCGAATGCTGGTTAGCGTTCCGGCAGAAGATGGCGGGCTAGCGCCTAATCTTTACAACTGTCTAACATAATCCGCGCACCCAGCCGCTTGTTGATATAGGC
>CALFDI010000178.1 GCA_937952875.1 uncultured Verrucomicrobiales bacterium | reverse complement strand
TCAAAGAATGGAGCGTCTGCCTTTTCTTTATCGAAACTTGGAGCTTTTACAAAAGCATAAATAACCAAGAATACTAAGACTATGATAGCGATGACTATGTATGGTGTTCTGACGTTTGCTAAATCCTTATCTTGAAAGTCTTTGAAGGCAACTGGCTCTTTCGCGCTGAATCCTTTCAGGGCTGGAGCAACAGCATTATCTAGAACTTTTGGAAGTTCGTCTTTAAATGTAGGGATCTCATTATAAAGAGGCACCTCAACGCCACCACCTAAATCGATAGTTCCATTTTCATCAGCAGTCGCTTGCTGAGTAACCGTAGCACCTTCAGGTAAAGCACTCTCAGGTGTGAATAAATACTGTGTCACTTGGGGATCATTTTCACCGAGTTTTTCAGCAAAATCACCAGTAAGAAGCTGAGGCGCTAGAACGAAAGTAGCGATCGCCATTCCTGTTAATGATCCAATTGGATTGAAAGCTTGAGCGAGATTCAAACGCTGCGTAGCAGTCCTCTTATCTCCCATCGCAAGAATATATGGATTACAAGCTGTCTCAAGAAACGCCAGACCACATGGGATAATATAAGAACCCAGAACTAAAAGTGGAAAAGATAATGTTAAGCTACCAGGTATAGCCATGAGAGATCCTGCAGCATAGAGACCTAAGCCAATGAGAATCGCCGCTTTATAAGAGAATTTTCGGATAAAGAATACAGCTGGTAGAGCCATACAAAAGTAACCAAAGTAGAAAGCGAATTGTAACCATGACGCTTGAGCTGTCGGAATGATAAACACCCTCTCATACACCTTCACCAATGGATTGGTGAAGTCATTGGCAAATCCCCAGAGCGAGAAGCAACAGGTAGTGAGAATGAAGGCTAGCAGATACTGCTTTGGGACGACGGGGGGCTTTGTTTCTATACTCATAGGTTAATATAATAAGTAGTTTGTTGAGAGAGTGGGGGCGATGCTGAAGGGCGTTTCTAGATCTGTCACTCTCATTTCACACAAATGACTAGTTTCATTTTTTCCTTACAGCTAAAATGAGATCTGTTCATGGTCTCTCTGTTCATTGAAATCCCTCCCGAGCATGTTTAGCAAAGTCACTCCCCCCTCTCTGCCCTCAGGTCCAAAGCCAGTGGCTGAGCCAGAGAAAGAATTGCGATTCACACGTGCTGCTCAGGGGCATTTCTTACTCTCTATTTCAGTGATTCTGCTCGCTATCGGGATCACACTCTTCGCGACGAGCACTGCACCGGGATCACCGGAAAACCTCTGGATGTATGCTACACCTACATGCCTCTTAGGTATCTTACTGATCATTCCAGCTATGCGCTGTATTCGACACGCATACATTATTTTGAGCCCACTCGGGATCGAGATCTTTCCCTTTTTCAAGCCTGAGAAGAATCTGCAAATCCTCTATTGGAGTGACATCTCGCATGCAGAACTGAGCACAGACGAGAAACAACTCATCATTCATACAAATGAGGCTCGCACGGCAGGAGTCGTTGCGAGTCTGACTCCTGTCAAAACATCGCACCGTCCTCTTCTCGCGAGAGCCATTTCTGGAACAATGGAAAAACGTAAGGAACACAAGTAGCCACTCTATGAGTAAATGGCGGCATGCTCGCATTTTCCTCACTTTTGCTAATAGTTTAGATCTGCGAACCAAGTATAAAAATTCTCGTTCACTCTGAAGTTTTTCAATTTTTCTTTAAAAAAATCCGACTTATTCACAGCAATTTATTAAAGAAAGATCACTTGTAAAATCACTCTTCCCAAGCTGAGAAGACAGGCTCTATCGTCCGCCCACCATGTTGAGTGATCGAGTGTTTAGCGATACCCCACCCCGTTTTTTCGCGGTGCTGACATCTATTCACGGGCACATTTATGTCGATGTCTTAGACCATATCGAAAAGTTACAGCGTGGTCGTGCTGATGGTGGATTGACCCGTGAGGAAGCGATCAATGCGATCGATACTATTCTCATGGAAGCTGGGAATACCGCCACCGATGAGGACGGCAAGAAGCTCGATGCCTCTGAAGTGCTGCGCTACCTGAGCAATGTTGGCTGGATCGAAAAGCCGAATCGCAATGATTACAAACGCATTTACTACCTAGACAGTCGGTCCGAACTCCTGCTGGATTCACTGCGGCGCATTGCTTATCCAGAGCGTGTTTCATTTACTGACAAGCTCCATCTCGCATGTTCACGCCTGCAGGATGAGAAGGCATTCATCGATCACCCACTCTCTGACCTCGAGGCTTGCTTAGAGAATCTGAGGCAAGGTTTACAAGAATTGCGCGCCCTCCAACAAGGCGTTGCGCGACTTACACAGCGTCAGTTAAAGGCTGACTCTCTGAAGCAAAACCTCGTCGTTCTCTACGATGACTTTTCAGAAAACATCGGCCAGCGCTGCTACAAACAGCTCACCGCGCTCAATCTCCCCCTACGCTTACCTATCGTTCGCGAAGCTCTTCGGACAATCGAACTCGATGCTCCGACTATTGCGAGAATGGAAGCAGAACTTGCAGAGCGCCGACCTGACTTCACGCCTAACAAGGTCTCTCAATTCATCAAAGACCGCTTAGAGGAAGTCACCTATTTGCTTTCCTCAGTCGAGCCGCAAGCAGAAGCGGTCGACCGCCGTGCCGCCGACTTTGCAAGACGATCATTTGCCCGCTTCCACTACCTGCAAGAAGTCTCTGGTGGACGCCGCGAGGAAATGCGCGAACTCTTCGAAGTCATCAACCGCGAGTGCGAAGGTGCTCGCCTAGCCGACCTCCCTGTCGGACTTGATCTTCCTGATTTAAAAGTTCCATCGGTTGGTCTTCTCAGTGGTCTTGATTCACTCTACATGCCGCGAGGTGTGCGAATCACAGGCGAACGCAAACCAGTCGAGGCTGCGATCGAGATCGATGACTGGGACGATGCACTCGAGGAAATGAGTGAAAACATTAACAGCTCTCTCACAGTCAATCGCGCGAACCGTTTCTATGCCTCTCTCGGCGTTCCTGAGTCAGGTATGGAGTCGCTAGATCTCGCTCCCGGTGACGAAGCCTGGCTGTTAGAACTCGCCGGCCTTCTTCTACACACAGACACATCGGACTGTGATTACGACATCACTTCTCCTCGGGCGAAGGATAAAGAGCCAAAGATCGCAGATCTTGGTGACTACGCCATTGATCAATTTACTATTAAACCAGTCTCAAACGACTAGCGCCCCTTTCTTTTTTTTCTCCTCATGGAAACACACATCCAAGACCAAGCCACCGTTCCTCTTCTCAATACTGAGATGAATGCCCGTGATAAAGGCCATCTGCAGGAAGCTGCACACCGCCTACTGGCTCACGGCTCCATTCTACGCGAGCGCTCTGCTGAGAGGAATCTCTATGACTGGGCTATCGAGCACCAAGGCTGGTTAGAAGAGTGGGCTCAACTGCTCGGCATGAAGCTACTCGTCCAGCGTGATGAGCGTATCATCATGGTTCTCCCAGAGTATGGGGCTCTCACGAAAAAGCTTAAACGAGACGAAACTCTAGTAGGCCTCGCCCTATGGTTCGACTTCGATATCGAGGTGCGTGAAAATGCTGCGCACGATGTCTTTTTCACCGTCAGAATGTTTAACGAGCAGTTCCGGTCGAAATTCCCCACTCTGCAGCCGCTTTCGGCCTCACGGATGAAGGAGATCTTTCGCACATTTAGTAAACTCAACATCATTGAAATGGAGTGGGCTGATGACTTTTCTGACAGTGTCATTCAGATCCTTCCCACTCTGCGCTTTATCATCCCATTCCCTGAAATTGAAGAATGGCATCGCATGGCAGATCGCTTCAATGGTGAAGACGAAGACGTTGCCATCTCAGAGACTGAGGCCCCGATCCAAGTCGATAGCACGTCAGACTTACCGGAATCCCCTGCTGCAGACTCCGACTCAGCGGATGACGACTTACCCCTCTCAGGCATCTAATCCTTTTCTCGTAGTATGAGTAAAAAAATTAACTTCACTCGCATTCACGCGATCAACTGGTTCGGCTACGCAGACGTCTTCGACGTGCATGGGAATCTCCTTATCGCAGGTGTCACAGGCTCAGGAAAATCCATCCTTATGGATCTCGTGCAGCTCGTCCTCGTAGGTGACCAGAAGTCCCGCTACAACCAGTCCGCCACAGGAAAATCATCTTCTCGAACGCTCAAGTCTTACTGCTTAGGTGATACGAAACAAGAAGTAGAAGGTGTCCCTCAATACATGCGTAATGAGGGCGCGACTACCTACGTCGCCATGGAATTCACTTGGCCACGAGTGAAGGGCGAAGCTCCCCGCGTGGAGACCTGGGGTATTCGTATCGAATTCGACTCCGCAGCACAGGCGTCACCATCGCGCCGGAATGGATTCGTCATTCCTGGGCGCATGGACAAGGCGGACTGGATCGATGATCTTAATCTGCCACGCAGCTGGTCTGACTTCCGCGATATGGTGAATGCGAAGGAAGGAAAGGTCTACGACACCATGGACACCTACCGTCGTGAGATGGGGCAGTCCGGGCATTTGAACTTTGATCGTGAGACCTTGGACTACCTCCTCCCAGCAGCCATGTCCTTCACCTTCATGGATAACTTTAACAAGTTCTGCCGGAGCTTCGTCCTTCCTCCAGACGAAGTCCGCATCCGTGAAGTCAGAGATTCCTACCATGCCTTCATGAGTCTCCGCCGAGAGCTCACCACTCTCCACCAGCAGCAGGGCTATCTCGAAGGAATCCGTGATCATTTTAAAACCGTTCACACAGCTACGCGTGACCGCATGCTCTACGCTGATATCGCGCGCGAACTGAAGCGTGATGATCTCAAGGAACTCGCTGAAGAATACACAGGCCGCATCAAAGAACTCGAGGAACAGGCTAAAACGGAAAACTCAAGAGAGCACGATCTCGATACACAGCTCAAAGAAGGCCGAGTCCTTCGTGATCGATTACGTGACTCTCTCAACGAGTCCGAAGATGGTCGACTCTTCCTTCACCTCCGTGATGAAAACCGGAAACTCGTCACACAGATCGGCCAGCTCAAAGAAGCTGGAGACACTGTCCGCGAGGCCTGCGCTCTACGTTGCAAGATGGTCCGCGGCTGGGTCGACACACTCATCAAGTCAAAGATCCAGCTCCCAAAAAGAGAATTAAAAGCTCTCGATGAACGTCTCGTAGATGTCGAAAAATCTGAGTTAAAAGACCTACTCACAAACCTCGAAAAACTCGCTGACGGCGTTCGTGATTTCCACCAGATCGCTAAGGACTGCGAACGACCTCTTCATGACGAAGTCGAAAAGAAAGTCCGTGCTCTACGCGGTCTCACAGGGCGACTCGAAGCCCTTGATCGTGGCCGTGTCTCAACACGGACTGCTCTGTTAGATGCGATAAATCAGGTATTACCACGCCGTGCAAATGGTGACCCTGAAGCGATGGCCTTGCGTGAGCTATGTGAGGTAAACGATGAAAAGTGGCGCCCCGCCCTTGAGATCTCATTCACCCGAAAGTTCGCAGTCATCGTCGATGCTGATCGCTATAAAATGGCGGAACAAATTTACCGTGAGATGAAGACAGCGGCTCCTGGTGAGTCCCTTGTTGATCCGACTCAAACGTTGGATATGAATCCTGTGAGAGCACGAGGATCGCTTGCTGAAAAGCTTGATTGCACTCACCCAGTCGCGCAGAAACTCGTCGATCATCTCTTCGGCCGCATCATCTGTGTCGAAAAGTCTGACGAACTGAGAAATCACAATGCCGCGATTCTCCCTGACGGCTTCTCCTACCGCCGTCCATTCGCCGAACGCCGTGCTCACTACGATGGCATTCCTAACATCGGCGGCCGTGGTCTCGAGCAGCAGCGTAAAGTGCTGGAAGCTGAGCGCGATGCAATTCGAGGAGAACTCGAAAGATTACGCCCGCAGGCAGAC
>CALFDI010000177.1 GCA_937952875.1 uncultured Verrucomicrobiales bacterium | reverse complement strand
CCCATAGCCGCGCCGTTCAGACACGTGCTAGAAAGGCCATGGATTTCATCAAAAGATCAACTGCTAAGAACAACTAAGCAGCTCGAAATATAAGAGTGATCAAGTTGTTATTCTATGGCATAATGAGAGATAATCTCTATGCTCCATAGAAATAATGACAGATCCGAAAACTCATACATTCGAATCACAGGATAATCTTGAGCTATCTTCAGCTAAAGACTGGGCCACTGGCTTACCTGCTGTAAAATCTTCACTGAGTCACGTCTACAGCGCTGCTGGCGCAGTTCGTGGCACACAAGCACTTCTCAAGCTTAATCAGAAGCGTGGCTTCGATTGTCCGAGTTGTGCATGGCCAGATCCAGACGAGCATCGTGCTCTCGCTGAATTCTGTGAAAATGGCGCCAAGGCTGTCGCCTCAGAAGCGACTCAAAAGACCATCACAGCTGAATTCTTTAAACAATACAGCGTTTCCGAACTCTTAGAGAAATCTGATGTCTGGCACGAGCAGCAAGGCCGTCTTGCTGAGCCGATGATCAAACCTGCCGGCGCCACTCATTACGAGACCATTTCATGGGAAGACGCGTTCACCCTGATAGCGGACCAACTCAAAGCCCTAGCAGATCCAAATGAAGCGATCTTCTACACATCAGGTCGCACCAGTAATGAAGCGGCCTTTCTCTATCAGCTCATGATTCGGCATTACGGCACGAACAATCTCCCAGATTGCTCTAATATGTGCCATGAATCGAGCGGTTCAGCACTGACAGCCGCCATCGGTATAGGTAAAGGCACGGTCTCGCTCGATGACATTCATTCAGCTGACACCATCATCTGCATCGGTCAAAACCCTGGCACAAATCACCCTCGGATGCTCTCAGCACTCGAGAAAGCTGTGGAAAACGGTGGACAGGTAATCGCCGTCAATCCCCTTAAAGAAGCTGGTCTTCAAGCCTTCGCAAACCCTCAAAAACCTTTAGGCCTTCTCAATAAGAAAACTCAACTCACGTCCCAGTATCTACAAGTCGCACCAAATGGTGATCATGCCTTATACAGAGCCATTGCTAAACTGTGGAAAGAATGGGAAGACTCCGGTGAAACCATTTTTGATCACGACTTCATCGCGAAACACACAGAAGGAATTACAGATTATCTCGTAGCAGTGGAAAAGTCCCAGTGGAGTGATCTACTAGATGATTGTGGTATCGAGAAACAAGACATCGAACGCCTTGCTCGCACACTGCTAGAAAAAGACCGCAAAGTCATCACCTGCTGGGCGATGGGGCTGACTCAGCACCGCAATGCTGTCGACACCATTCGAGAAATCGCCAATATACATCTTCTTATCGGAGCCATAGGCCGTGAGGGAGCAGGCTTATGCCCAGTCCGTGGTCATTCCAATGTCCAAGGCGACCGCACCATGGGTATTTTTGAAAAAATGCCTGCATGGTTCCACGACTCCCTCGATGCGACATTTGAATTCAAATCTCCACGCGAGCATGGCTACGACACCGTTATGGCTATCCAAGCCATGCACGAAAAGAAAGCATCGGTCTTTATCGCAATGGGTGGAAACTTCGTGCAAGCGAGCCCAGATAGTGACTTTACGGCTCATGCATTGAGAAACTGCACACTCACCGTTCAAGTCGCTACGAAACTGAACCGCAGTCACCTAATCACTGGTGAGACAGCGCTTATCCTACCTTGCTATGGCCGCAGCGATAAAGACAGTGGTGAAAATGGAGATCAGTTTGTCACTTGCGAGAATTCGATGGGAATAGTCCAAGCATCTCAAGGCTCACTCACGCCTGTCTCTGATGCTCTAAAAAGTGAACCTCACATTATAGCAGAAATCGCCACTCGCCTCATAGGTGATACGGACAAGGTGCAGTGGCGTTGGCTCGCTAGCGACTACGATCGTATTCGTGACATTATAGAAAAAACGATCCCAGGATTCGACTCATACAATGAGCGTGCCCGCCAATCTGGTGGATTCTATCTTCCGAATGGAGTGAAGAACCGCACATGGAATACACCCACTCAGAAGGCAAATTTTCATCAGAGTGAAGTCGACACCATGAAGGTCTCTGATGGTCATCTACTCCTTCAGACACTCCGTAGTCATGATCAATACAATACGACAATTTATGGAATGGATGATCGCTATAGAGGCATCGGACACGCTCGCCGTATTGTCTTTCTTAATCCTGAAGATATGAAAAGACTTGGTCTCACACCGGCTCAACGTGTTGATATCACAAGTCACTGGAAAGGTGAGACGCGTATTGCCAAAGCGTTTCAAGCCATTCCCTATGAGATCCCTGCAGGGGCAGCTGCGGCATACTTCCCAGAAGCGAATGTTCTCGTCCCAGTCGATCATACTGCGCACGTCAGTAATACACCATGCAGTAAGGGCATTGAAATCAGTATTAAACCATCAGAGTAACAGCTAGCTATCTAAGGGATCAGGGCAGACATCTCGTAATCGACAGCTCCCGCAGAAATCTCCTAAATAGAGTTGGTCCACCCATTCCATAAGTGGATCAATATGCTCTTTTTCATCTGTTAATAGACCAGCTTCAAAATTGCGCTTATCCGCATGCTTGGCCCCGAGCCCAGCCCCCGTCAGATTAGCAGATGTAATGAATGCCTTCTTTGCGTCTACTATGATTGCTTTAGTATGGACTCTCGGACAAAGAGCCCGCTCGAAGAGATCACTTTCTATTAATACAGGGTAGCGATCAAAATCTTTACGGAATCGCGGCCCAGGTTCTTTTGCGTGTAAAAGCCTAACAGACACTCCTGAATCCACTAGCTCAGCGAGGACTTGGAGAAACGGAACGGAACGCTTTGCACGAATGACATGCATATCTTTAATATCAGCAGTCACAATCCACAGGAACTTCTTAGCCCGAGTCACTTCTTCCTCTATGACTCTCTTATAAATCTGATCATTGAGGATTAGCTCCGTCATGATGAAAAAGCATGAGCTTTGAGATCGTTTAAATCAACGAACTCAAGGGCTGATTCAGCTGTCGCCTCTAGTATCACCTGAGGTGCGCAGCCAGCGTCAAATGCTTCCTTCCAGCGCAACGCACATAAACACCATTTATCTCCCGCTTTCAGCCCATGAAACTGAAATTCTGGTCGTGGAGTGATAAGGTCATTCCCCTGCGATAAGCTAAATTGCAAAAATTCATCAGTCACCACCGCGCATATGCAATGGACTCCTCGGTCCCCAGATCCCGTGCGGCAATAACCATCACGGAAATATCCTGTGAGAGGAGAAGCGCAGCACAGTTTTAAATTCCCTCCGACGACATTGAGAATACCCATGACTATTTCCCCCACCCTCCTAGGTTTGCAGTCTTCGCTTTCTTTTCAATTTTCTTAAGCTTCGATAGGTGCTGAGACTGACTTGTTCCATCTGGTAAATTTGACGGCTTAGTATGAATTCTCGCATATCCCTTCTCTAATAAAAGTTCATGTAAGAACCGCTTACTCCCTTCATAATCGACCTCGATAAAGGCATAAATACGCGGTGGCCCATAGACGAATTCGCGCGCTGTATAGACATCGAACCCTTTTTTAAGAACCTTTTGAGTGAAGGCTTTAGCTTCTTTGCCAATCAAAGTGGCATCATCAATCTCAATCGCTCCGAAGTAGTTAGCTTGCTCTTGAACACGCTTAATATTTGAATTTCCGTCTCGATACTTTTTCACCGCGCTCTCCGGAGTATCAACGTAGTAAAGCCTCAGCTCTTCTTTCTTTCCACCCACCGTCGCGTGGAAGCTATCGCCATCATTATTCCGATGATCGACTAACTGACAATTACGGTGAACTTCGTATCTACCACTACTTTCGTTACTCTCACCAAGGAGGTGAGGATACTTCCATTTAATTATA
>CALFDI010000176.1 GCA_937952875.1 uncultured Verrucomicrobiales bacterium | reverse complement strand
GTCCACTGAGAGAAAAAGTGTGGAACTCGCATAATTCGAAAACTTTCCATGAGGAGTGACGAGAGCCCGGTCAAAATAGCGCTCCAATGATAACCTGTCCGACTTAGGCTTCCGGAATAGACTTTTCATTTCCGTATAGTGGAAGCCATCCGCTAGGCTCGCCCCTATAATCACAGGACGACTCCAGAGAGACTCCTCTGCCCACGCTGGGAGAATCAAAACAAGAAAAAGAAAAAGGAACTTCATGATTAAATGATGGAGCTTTGGGATAGTTGACTTAATCAGACGAAACGAATCTCGTCAGCTTGATTCAGCACAAGGGTCGACCTTCCCGTCCAAAGAAGAAGCTCTCCATTATCGCCTAAGCCTTTGATATGACCTTCGATTCGTCTCCCGCTCGTCGTGAGAGACACCGTTCTACCAGTGAGAGCACAACAGTCGCGAAGATCATTAATATGAGCACTAGAACTCTGCAGAGTCTGATGAAGATGCGTAATCAGCGCAGCCAAGACATGCTCTCGGCTCAGTTGCTCGCCAGACTCTAGACTGAGAGATGTGGCGCTGCTTTTCAGCTCCGCTGGAAAAGTGGTGACGTTCACATTTATCCCAATGCCTATGACGAGGTGAGGACCGTTCGCTTCTGTGAGAATTCCGGCGAGTTTTTTTCCATTTAGCAAGAGATCGTTCGGCCACTTCACCTGTGTGGAAATCCCAAGCGTCTCCAATGCCTGCACACACGATAGACCTGCCACGAGAGAAGGCGGCAGACGACAGTCCGTAATCTGTAAATCATGTGTTAGATAAGAAAAAGCAAGACTCGTTCCTGCAGGCGAAACCCATCTAGCACCGCGCCTTCCACGACCGTGTGTCTGACTCTCTGCGACGACGACTGTTCCGGGCTTTGCTCCTGCCTTCGCCAAATTTAGAGCATCATCATTCGTCGATCCTGTTTCAGATTTATAATAGAGACGCGTCAGAGCATCGCCGGCCAGTTCTACGACTTTATCCGTATTCAGAGGCGTCATTTATAGATCGAGAAAATCTAGAGATATATCAAGAGCGACCGCTGAATGCGTCAATGCTCCGACAGAGATAAAGTCGACTCCTGTCTGAGCAATGTCAGCTATTGTTTCGTGTGTGACTCCCCCACTCGCTTCTAGGAAAGGCGTCTCACCACTGCGCATCTTGATCGCCTCACGCAGTTGATCATTGCTCATATTATCGAGTAAGATGTGATCTATGCCGTCCATTTTGAGAAATGCCGCGACTTGGTCGAGTCGATCGGCCTCAAGTTCGATCTCGACGTTCGGTTTTTCTTTTTTCAACCGATCTATAGCCATCTGTAGCTCAGCCACTCCATCTTCTGCGACGAGGTGATTATCCTTCACCATGGCGCGATCATAGAGCCCCATTCGGTGATTCTTTCCACCACCCGCGAGCACAGCTGCCTTCTCTAACTCGCGCCAACCAGGGGTCGTCTTCCGCGTATCCAGCACCTTCGCACGAGTCCCTTCTACGAGGTCGACGTAAGTGCGGGTCTTCGTCGCGACGCCGCTTAACCTTTGAAGAAAGTTTAACACCGTGCGCTCAGCCGTCAGAATAGATTGAGCCTTTCCAGAGACCTTCAATACGTGATCCCCATGAGAGACGGTCGCGCCATCACTCATGAGTAGCTCGACATTTAATGACTCATCGACCAGCTCAAAGACACGCTGTCCGACCTCTAAGCCCGCTATCACACCCTCTGCTTTTACTAAGGCAACCGCAGTGCACATCTTATCCGCTGGCACGAAATACTGAGATGTCACATCCCCAGGCCCGATATCTTCAGAGAGAGCCATTTGAATCAACTGCTCTACATGTGTGCTTAATGTCATAGGGATACACTGCCAAAGAACTCACGTGTCCTCCAATCGGAAATGCTCAAAAAGATCTATTCTTCGGCGGCCCGATAGAATTCATTAAGACAGAGGTTTTGAACTGCGATACTTAAATCCCTCGCCTCTCCGCTTGCCAAACGGGATTCCTTTCCATAGCGTCCCGCCCCTCGCCTGACTGGAGACGTCCAATCAGGCCTACCTAAGATCCTTTTTCTCCTAACACAAGTTCATGAACATCACTGTTGATAAGCAGCCAAATTGCCTCGCCGTCTATACTGCTGAGGTCCCCGCAGATGCCGTCGAGTCCGCTCGTAAAGACATTATGAAAGCCTATGCTAAAGAGGCTAAAATCCCCGGCTTCCGCCCAGGCAAGGCTCCTGCTAAGATTATCCAGAAGCGTTACGCAAAAGAGATCGACGAGGAACTCCAGTCTCGCATGGTCCGCTCTACGACTGAAAAAGCCATTCAGCAGGAAGAACTCCGCGCTTTAGAAGTGCAGATGCCTGAAACATTCGACCTAAAGGAAGACGGCAGCCTCACAATTAAGAGCACTATCATTCTCGCCCCAGCTATCGAACTCCCTGACTATAAAGGACTCGAGATCGAGGCTGAGTCAGACGAAGTCACTGCAGAAGACGAGGCAAATGCTCTCGAACAGCTCCGCGAGCGTCATGCTGATTACGCAGACATCGAGGATCGCCCTATCAAGGAAGATGACATCGCCGTCATCACATACTCCTCTACTCTAGACGGTAAAGCACTCGAAGAAGCTGTCGGCAAGCCTGTCGGTTTCATCGCTGGCCGCGAAGGTTTTTGGATCAAGATGACTGAAGGCGCTTTCCTTCCAGGTTTCTCAAAAGACGTCGAAGGAATGGCTGTCGGTGAGACGAAGGAAATCACTGTCACTATGCCAGATGACTTCCCAGTCGAAGACCTACGCGGCAAGGACGTTGTCTTCGCGACAACTCTCGACGGAATCAAAGAGCAGACTCTTCCTGAACTAAACGATGAATTCGCAGCTAAGCTGGCTGAAGGAAAAACTCTCGACGAAGTCAAAGAAATACTCGCTGAGAATATCAAGCAGCAGAAAGGCAATCACGTCCAAGAGCAAAAGGTGCAAATGCTCCTCTCCACTCTGACTGAAAAGGTCGACTTCGAGCTTCCACAGTCAGTAGTCGATCGCGAAGCTCAAAATGCCGCTAACCAAATGGTTAATAACGCTGTGCAGCAGGGCGCGACTGAAGAGCAGCTGAAAGAGCAAGAAGCTCAAATCCTCGAGTCAGCGCAAGCACAGGCGAAGCAAAACCTCAAAGTGAACTTCCTCATGCAAGAGATTGCGCAGAAGGAAGAAATCAAGGTGGAGCAACAAGATGTGCTTCAGCGCATCATGCAAATGGCTCAGCAAGCTGGCAAAAAGCCAGATGCCTTCATCAAAGAGCTCCAAAAGGAAAATCAGATCCCTGCCGTGCAGAACCAAGTCCTCATCGGCAAGACTATTGACTTCCTCCTTTCCGAGGCAAAAATCACAATCGTTGATCCTAAAAAGGACAGCGAATAACGATTTGTAACTCATGAGTGACTTTCCGACATCTATCGCCCCACAGGGCCCACAGAACAGCTATTACATCCCCACTGTCATCGAGTCTGATGGCCGTGGTGAGAGGGCTTACGACATCTACAGTCGCCTTCTTAAAGACCGCATCATCTTCATCGGCACTGCTATTGACGATGGCGTCGCGAACTCAGTCATAGCTCAGCTTCTGTTCCTGCAAATGCAGGATCCTAAGAAGGACATCCACATCTACATCAACAGCCCAGGCGGATCAGTCACCGCCGGCCTCGCGATGTATGATACGATGCAATTCCTCACCTGTGATGTGAACACTTACTGTATCGGCATTTGTGCCTCTATGGGATCAGTTCTTCTGACTGCAGGGACAAAAGGAAAGCGCTTTGCCCTTCCGAATTCTCACGTCATGATTCACCAGGTCTCTGGTGGCGCACAGGGCACAGCGGCTGATGTCGAGCGCACTGTCGAGTTCATGTATAACTTGAAACGCCGTCTGAATAATATCCTCGCTCACCACACCGGTAAGACTGCTGAACAGG
>CALFDI010000175.1 GCA_937952875.1 uncultured Verrucomicrobiales bacterium | reverse complement strand
AGAGCTTAGTTCAGTCGACATTGTCGAACTCGCTGCCCCACCACCTCCACCAGACCTTTCTGAACCAGAGGAACCGGACGACCTCCCACCTCCTCCGGCTCCAAAACTGGAATTCAGCCTTTCCGAGAACATTGATTCTCCGGAGATACCACTCAGCATGCGTGCGATCGATCTCCGCACTCCGATCGAGGCCTTTCAGACTGACGTCGCACCAGCCGATCTTCCAATCGTGCGAAAAGCCAAACCACGTCCTGCCAAACAAGTAGCGCCAAAAGTCAAGAGACCCGCGAAAGTGGCCAAGCCTAAGCCAAAACCGAAACCAAAGCCACAGGTCAAAAAGGAGTATTACTCTGCCGGAGAGCTCGACAGCTTACCACGGCAGATTCGCACAGGCAGATTCAGCTGGCCATCTAGAGCACGTGGTTCTCAGGGCTCTGTCCGCCTCTCCCTAGAAATTAACACTTCTGGTAGAGTCCGCGTTCTCAAGGTCATCTCGACCTCAGACCCAGCTCTCGTATCAGTCGCGAAGAAAGTGGCTAAAGGCAGTAAATTTACAGCTCCGCGTAAAGGCGGTCAAAAAGTCAAAGCCCGTTTCTATAAAACATACACACTGCGGAAACCCTAATGAAGCGCCTCGCCATACTCTTCGTAACCCTACTACTTATTCAGCTCCATTCCTACGGACAGAGCAGTAGATTACCTCTCTCTACATCTTATTGGAAAAGCCAAAGCTTTCTCAAGGAATTCAACGGATCCTATCGTATTAACGCGAACATTGAGCCCATCCTCAGCACTCCAGAGCGAGGTCTACTCGTCGAGATGCAGGATCTCATGGCGAAAGGTCAACGCGACCAAGCGATCACTAAACTCAAAGCTAGTTCCTCACTCAAGAACTCCGCAGCTATTCAGTTCAACCTCGCAAACGTTCTGAGTGAAGTGGGTAAGCTAGAGGACGCTATCACCTACTATCAACGCGCGAGTACTACACTCCCCGCCTTTCGGAGAGCACATCAGAATATCGCCTTTGCCTACTACCGGAATGATCAGATTGATAAAGCAAATGAGCACCTTTTAGAAGCCGTGCGGCTAGGGGCTAACAATGGCAGCGTGCATGGCCTGTTAGGTTACTGTTTTATCCAAAAGGGCAATTACGAACCAGCGCTTCGATCTTTCCGCGAAGCTCTAATTACCCAGCCCACTGAAAAGGACTGGAAAATCGGAATCGCCCAAGCTTTAGAAAACCTCAACCGCACCCCCGAAGCTCTCACACTCTACCAACAGTTGCATAAAAACCACCCTGAAGATAACGGCATCACTCTTCAACTTGCCCTTATCCATAACGAACTCGACCAAGTCAAACAGGCCACCACTCTACTCGAATTACTACGCCGTCGTAATGCTTTAGACGAGGCATATCAGCTACTTCTCGGAACCCTTCTTATAGGAGACAGAAACACACGAGTCGGAGCTGAAACATTACGAACTGTTCTGAAGAATGAATCATTCAAAACACCTGACCTCGCACTGCAATCGATCCAATACTGCTTTTCAGAAGGCTTCACTGATCTAGCGCTTGAATTGCACTCGCTGATCAAAGTCCAAAACCTTTCAAAAACAGGCCTCACAACACACACTCGGTTAAAAGCACAGATCATACTCTCTGAGACACCGAATGCACCTGAAGCCATTTCACTGCTCGAGAAGCTAATCGCCGAGAACCCTCTCGACTCACACTCATTGACTCTATTAGCCAAACAGCGTGTTCTTTCTGATCGCAAACACGAAGCCCTCTTACTCTTCGATCAAGCCATTCATGCTGATGGTAGCCATTCCCCTGCTGCCCAACTCGAAAAAGCACAAACACTAGTGCAACTGCAACGCTACAAAGACGCGGCCACTACGCTAAAAAGCTATCTCGAAACTCAACCTGAAGACTCCCAAGTCATCGAATACCTTGCCCAGCTCGAAAAACTCGTCGCTGCAAGACACACAACCAGAACACAGCGTAAGTAGAATACTGAAATCTCGTTGTTAGGAGTCCGGACAGAACATCGAAAAGCCATTCTGTAGCTCCTGCTTGTCTGATCGCAGATGAAGTCCTCAGAATTTTTTTGTATTCCTTCCTTGTAAAATGAAGTCTTTTTTTAAAAGAAACTCTGTCGCATTTTCCCGCACACAACGTTATGAACTTACGCTTTATCTTACTGGCTCTCCTTTTACTCAGCCCTTCTGCTCTTCTTAAAGCCGAGCCGATCACTATTAAAAACGCTAAGGGACAGGAACTCTCTGTTACACTGCAAGCAGTCTCTGGCGATAAAGTCACTTTTCTCAATAACGCAAATGATAAAAGCTACACGGTCCCGCTTTCTTCTCTAGATAAGCCATCTCAAGAGGCTATTCAGGCGTGGAGCGCATCGGACGCAGCGCTTTCATCACGCTTCAAAACCACTGTAGACATAGTGAAATCCAACAAGAAGTCTATGGTGGAGAATTACGATGATCGCGTCGTCGTTATCACACCAAAGGCCACTGTTAAGAACATGAGCCCCAGTCAATCGAGCACTGCTGTAGAGGCAGTCATGGTCGTCTTAGGTCGCCCTATCTTAAAAAAGAAATCCATGCATGTGATTTCAAAGGAAACAGTCCAAGTGCCATCTCTTTCAAAGGCTGGAAAAAAAAGTATCGTCTATGA
>CALFDI010000174.1 GCA_937952875.1 uncultured Verrucomicrobiales bacterium | reverse complement strand
AATGGAGCAGGCACTAGTGTTTCGGAGCTGGTAGGAGGAGCTAAATGATTCCCATTTCGGTCATGCCGACACCTCGTCGAATGACACGAGCTTTTTGAGTGTTTGCTGAGAGAAAATGCCTGATTCATGCGTCAGGAAAGTGGCAGTCCGGGTGAAGATGCTTTTGGGTGAGGCGGAGGATCTCTTCGGGAGCAATATCCGCGCCGATGAAAATTCCAGAGCAGGGAACCTTGGCACTGGTTTTCACCGGAAGAGGCTTTGGTGATACGATCTGACCAACGCGTTCATAGAGGTAACGAGTGCCCTCTTCGTTCTCGTGAGAGAGCAGAGCCTTTGCTCGAATCACTGAAGCAGGGAGTTTTTCTAGCCATTCGGTGATGCGTGATGCTTCGACTGGTTCGGGGAATACGATATTACAGCCAGTGAACTCATGAGCGATTGTATGACGATCTTCCAGTAGATGTTTGGATGGGGGAGTGATTGCAAACGTGTTCAATGCGGCGTTTGAAGGAGTAGATCTTTGACTCACAAGCGTGTGACGGCGATTGTGCCGGATCGCCTGACTGAGGGCATCGGCAATTAATGAGCCCGTAGTGCGAGAGGCTCGTGGGTTGATCGCTTGGATTTTTTTCTCAAGCTCAAGTTCCTGTCTTCCTGTTAGCTCAGATTGCCAAGAAATAGTATAGTGGCTAGCCGTTTCCAACTGGAGCTTCTCGAGGTCATCGAAGTAGCCACGTTTACCAAAGTGACGGGCATCGATGACGCAGACCTGCCAGCGGGGACGAAGGCAAAACTTCGATTCGAGAAGGGTGAAAGACTCTAACAGAGGAACCGGATCAGCCGTTCCGTTGAGCTCGATTAAAAGAAGATCGTGTTGGCTTTTCGAGACCTTGAGGATTAGATCGACTAACTCATCATAGCCTTCGCAGCAGACGCATGAACCAGTTAAGGCTGATACGGATGCCGCGCGGTCTTTGAGTGTTTCTCGATCAATGGAAGCGTTTTCTCGATCGTTGAGAAGCACATCTGCGAGGTATTCTCTTGTCGCGAGATTGTCTAAAATCGAACGCAGCAGAGTCGTTTTACCGGCTCCGAGAAAGCCTGTGAGCATGAGTATTGGGCGCACCGACACGATAGGTGGCAGTGAGGTGATCTCGGCTGATGGAGGGGCAGGAGGCATGACTTGCAATTAACTTACAATACGCGTTCACGCAAGACTTAATGCACTTAAGTTGCATTAAATTAAAGGTGAAAGGTCATGTTGTGAAGTTGAGGATTAAGATGTGTAAATGGGGCGAGAGGCCCCGGTTCCTTAGTGGGAATATCTGCTCTCGTTAGGTCTCTCACCATGACAGTATGAAATTCCTTCTTCTCGCTCTCTCTTCTCTTGCGCTGATCTCATGTGCCACGACTGATCCTACAAATTCTGGGTTTCTTAGTAATTCAGAGGAACTGAAGCAAGATGGGAAGGACCTGCGCTTTCGGAAAGCTGGCTTCCAATCATCTGCGATAAAGCAAGTCTACATCGCTCCAGTAGAGCTGAAAACTGATGGGTCAAAACTCCCAGCTGACCTTCAATCAGAATTAAAGAGTCACTACCAGGAGGCTCTAGCGACGGCCTTTTCTCAGAAATATTCGGTCGTTTCAAAGCCATCGTCTCGTGCATTCACTGTGCGCTCAGCGATCACAAAGTTAGACACTGTAAACGTCGCAACAAACGCCGTTCTCTCGATCGTCGCTGTGCCAGTGGATACGGGTGGAGCTTCTGTTGAGACAGAGCTTTTGAAAAACTCAGAGAGGCACTACGCGGAGGCGCGTTCAGTAGCTGGTGGGCTCACGGGATCTGGGAACTTTGCCTCGAAGACGCTCGGTTATCTCTCTAAGACGAAGCACACGAAGGTCGCTCTCACGACGATTGCCAATGATCTCGTGGCACAGATTTCTCGTCAGTAGTGGTTTGCATAGCGCTGGGCGAATGCGACAGTTCTGAATGCGTTCCCTCTGGAAAGTTATGATCTGGCCATGGAAACAGTTGCGGCATTTTTTCTGTGTCGCGGCGCTTGCTGGCTGTGCACCTTTGCCTCCAGTTCCTGAAGACGTCTCCGCATTGGGCATTCAGGGGCGGCAGCTCGCTCGCGTGCAGCTCTATGAAAGCGGTCGACCTAATAGTGAAAAAAATACAACGATCATCTTCGCTCACGGATCTCCAGGTGATGCCTTTAACTGGATCGAGTATCTCGCGGATGAAGATCTTCAGCGCGACTTTTCTCTCCTAGCATATGATCGCCCGGGATTCGAGGTGACAGGGCCGCCAGCCGTCCCTCTCTATGGGCAGATCGATGTGCTAGAGCGGTTGATCCTTTCCCGAAAGGGGCCAGTCATCCTAGTGGGGCACTCGCTGGGCGGTCCACTGGTCTTAGGTGCGACTGCTCGTCAGCAGAAAAAAATCGTCCGCACGCTGGTTCTCGCTGGATCGGTAGATCCTGCACAAGAGTTCACACGCCCGATCAATGGCATCGTGAAGTATTCTCCGATCACTCTCTTTCTGTCTCCCAATTTACGATCATCGAATGATGAGATATTCGCCCTCAAGCCAGAGTTAAAAAAGCTCGCTCATGAGCTGCCAAAAATCACTACGCCCGTGACGATCATACAGGGGGAAAAGGATCGGCTCGTTCCTGCTGAGAACGTCGACTATATGAAGCGGCATTTACTGGTCTCGCCGCGAGTCATTTCTCTGCCAGATGAAGGGCACTTCCTGCCCTGGAGGCAGTATGAACTGGTGAAGAGTGAGTTACAAAATGAAGCCTCTAGACCTCTCTCAGAGGTAGAGTAGAATGTAGCGATATTCCGTATTTGCGCATCTGCGCAAGATGGTGCAGCGTCCGCGCATGGCTACGACAATTCCTTCAGTCCCTGATGCAACAGGTCACTTCGGTCAGTTTGGCGGCATGTTCGTGCCAGAGACTCTGATGACGCCATTGCTCGATCTGGAAAAAGCCTACATCGAGGCGCGTCAAGACCCGGCTTTTCAAGCTGAGCTAGATGACTTGTTGAAAAACTACGTCGGTCGCGAGACTCCTCTCTACTTCGCAGAGCGCTGGACTGAGCAGCTGGGCGGCGCGAAGATTTATCTCAAACGCGAAGACCTCCTTCACACTGGAGCCCATAAGATTAACAATGCTCTCGGGCAGATTATCCTCGCGAAACGTCTCGGTAAGACGCGCATCATCGCCGAGACAGGGGCCGGTCAGCATGGCGTTGCGACTGCGACTGTCTGCGCTCGTTTCGGTATGGAATGCGTCGTCTATATGGGTCAGGTGGATATGGAGCGCCAAGCTCTCAACGTCGCCCGTATGCGTCTTATGGGAGCGGAAGTCCGGGCTGTTACCGCTGGTCAAGCCACTCTCAAAGAGGCTGTCTCAGAAGCGATGCGGGATTGGGTCGCGACCGTGGAGAATACGCACTATATCATCGGCTCGGCGCTCGGTGCTCATCCATTTCCTATGATGGTGCGTGACTTCCATCGCGTGACGGGTGTGGAGGCACGGCAGCAGATTTTAGAAAAAGAAGGTCGCCTGCCGGATCTTCTCGTCGCCTGTGTCGGTGGTGGATCAAATGCGATCGGCCTTTTCCACCCATTCCTTAATGATGAAAATGTGCGCATGGTCGGTGTCGAGGCCGGTGGAGATGGAATCGTCCCAGAGCGCCATGCCGCGCGCTTCCAAGGCGGAAAGCTCGGCGTTCTCCAGGGGACTAAGACCTGGCTCCTAGCGGACGATGATGGCCAGATTAATCTCACGCACTCAGTCAGTGCTGGTCTAGACTACGCCGCGATCGGGCCAGAGCACGCCTTCCTAGCAGATCTCGGACGTGTGGAATACACGTATGCAACGGATGATGACGCGCTCTCGGCATTTAAAGAAGTCTCTCAGACGGAAGGGATTCTCCCAGCTTTAGAGAGTTCTCACGCGATGGCTTACGTGTCAAAGATCGCAGGTAGTCTTCCGAAGGATTCCATCATCATCGCGAATATGTCCGGCCGTGGCGATAAGGATGTGGCCCAAGCTGCCAAGTATCTTCTAGGTGAAGATCTAGGCACTCTTTAAAAAAAGGTGCATCCTGAGAAAGATGTCGTCTAGCTCCTGAGTATAAGTGTTCCGAAGAATTTTTCTAAACGATTTAGTATTTTTACATGGAACTGTTTCCTAGTTCGCTATCGCTTAGATCAGTCATCTTCATCGCAGACATAGAACTGTTCTGCTCATTGCATATAGACGCCAGCCTTTTTCGTGAAGGCTGGCGTTTCGCGTCTATTTGATATAGAGAATGGAGATGAAAAAAAAGAGGCGCATACTGAAAGCGATTATTCTGTTGTTGGCTTCGATCATTCTGATCTGCCTCTTTTGGCATGGAAAGACGCGCTACTCTTGGAAAAAAGACGCTATCACCTCGTCGGTGATAGGGCCCATACAAGAAACTGTGTTTCAGGGAGAGTTACGAGTCGGCGCTTTTAACATTGCCCACGGGCGCGGGGCTGCCGTGGGTGGATCGAACTGGACTGATGAGGGTCTAGAGGAGAGGCTTGATCGATTGCATGCCAT
>CALFDI010000173.1 GCA_937952875.1 uncultured Verrucomicrobiales bacterium | reverse complement strand
ACGCGCACGTGAGAATTCGCCTCTGTGACGATGAGGGTGTGCGGGAATGTAGAAGTATTCGCACCGCCTGACCAGTGGTTGACTTCGATCGGCTTCTCAACAACGACTCCAGCAGGGACGTAAATGAAAAGTCCGCTGGTGAGTTGAGAGGCGTGAAGAGCTGCAAACTTCGCGGAACCGAGCTTTGTCGGAGATTTGAAAAGGTGCTTCTCGACGAGGTCTGAGTGCTCTGTGAGCGCATCTGCGAGAGAGAGGCAGATGACGCCGTCTGGGAGGTTTGCATTATTCGCTGCGATGAGGCGATCGTTAGCGAAGACGAACTGAGCGGCGAAGTCATCGTTCGTCTCTGGGAGTGAGATCTGAAGTTCGCTTGCCGGGCCGAAGGCGGAGTTGTTCGCTTTTTTCAAGCTAGCAAAGCGCCAGTTCTCTTCCTTACGACTTGGCTCAGGCGTGAGCGTGTAGTCCTGCCAAGAGGCTGCACGAAGGGTGTTAAACCACGCAGGTGCACCTACTATATCTGTAGGTGCTGAAAAGTGAGTAGTAGTGTCAGTAGACATGGGAAAGTGATTAAATATGAAAACGCTAAGATATCGCTTAACCGACTGAGCCTTCCATTTCGAGATCGATGAGGCGTTTGAGCTCGACAGAATATTCCATAGGGAACTCGCGGACGAGATCGTTCACAAATCCGTTTACGGCGAGAGACATCGCTTGGCCTTCATCGAGGCCGCGCTGCTGCATGTAGAAGAGCATGTCTTCGGAGACCTGGCTGACGCTGGCCTCGTGCTGTGTGGCATGCTGATTTCCTTTTACGGTGATCGCAGGGTAGGTGTCAGTGCGGCTTTTGCTATTAATAAGAAGAGCATCACATTCCGTGTTATTCTTACAGCCCTTGAGGTGTTTAGGAATGTGGACCTGGCCTCGGTATGTCGAACGACCTTCGCCGATGGAGATAGATTTCGAGACGACGTTTGATGTCGTATTGTTTGCACCGTGAATCATCTTCGCGCCTGTGTCTTGATGCTGGCCATCATTGGCGAGAGCGATCGAGACGACTTCGCCACGGGCACCTTCGCCTTTCATGACAACGCCAGGGTATTTCATGGTGAGGCGTGAGCCGATGTTACAATCGATCCAGCGGACCTCAGCGTCTTCCATGGCGAGGCCACGCTTTGTGACGAGGTTGAAGACGTTTGATGACCAGTTCTGAACGGTGATGTATTGAATCTTCGCGCCTTTCAGTGCGACGAGTTCCACGACTGCGGAGTGCAGAGTCGCGGTCTCGAATTTAGGAGCGGTGCAGCCTTCCATGTAGGTGATTTCTGCGCCTTCGTCAGCGATGATGAGTGTCCGCTCGAATTGTCCGAAGTTCTCGGAGTTGATGCGGAAGTAGGCTTGGAGTGGTTGCTCGAGCTTCAGGCCCTTCGGGATGTAAATGAAGGAGCCGCCAGAGAAAACGGCGCTGTTCAGAGCAGAAAACTTGTTGTCACCAGTCGGGATGACTTTTCCAAAGTATGGCTTAAAGATGTGCTCGTATTCCTTAAGGCCTTCGTTCGAGTTCACGAAGATGACGCCTTTTTCCTTTAGCTCTTCGTGCATATTAGAGTAGGCGGCTTCGGAGTCGTATTGAGCCTCTACACCGGCGAGGAAGGCACGCTCTTGCTCAGGGACGCCGAGGCGTTCGAAGGTCTCGAGCACTTCTGGAGGGACATCATCCCAGCTGCGCATTGGCTTTTGACCATCGGAGAGATAGTAGCGGATTTTGTCGAAATCGATCGCATTGAGATCATCCGTTGCCCAGTTCGTTGGCATCGGCTTATCCTGGAATGTCTTGAGCGCCTTAAGACGGAATTCGCGAACCCAGTCTAGCTCGTCTTTGACGTTTGAGATATATTTAACGGTGTCTTCATTGAGACCGTATCCCGCATCATACTTATGATTCTCTGGGAAGGTGAAGTTACCGATGTCGTCCTTTTCGAGGGCGACTTCTTTGACTGTTGAGATTTCGTCAGACATGGAAGAAAGGTGTAAGGTGATGTGTGGATTGAGTGATGAGAGCCGCCGCTGCTGAGCGCTGGCTCTGCGTCTCGTGTTACGCTGTCTTGAGGAAGTCGTAGCCGTCTTTTTCCAGCTCGAGAGCGAGTTCTGGACCGCCGCTTTTCACGATCTGACCAGCTGCCATGACGTGGACGACATCTGGCTTAATGTAATCGAGTAAACGTTGGTAGTGAGTGATGAGGAGAACGCCGCGATCTGGTGAGCGCATGCTATTGACTCCTTTTGCGACGATCTTGAGAGCATCGATATCGAGGCCGGAATCTGTCTCGTCGAGGAGGCAATATGTCGGGTCGAGCATCATCATTTGGAGGATCTCATTGCGCTTCTTTTCACCACCAGAAAAGCCCTCGTTCACAGCACGAGCGGTGAATTTACGATCCATTTCCAGCTCGTCCATCTTGGCGTAGAGCTCTTTGTAGTAGGCCACAGCATCGATCTCTTCTCCATCTGGCAGACGTGCCTGGCGCGCAGCACGGAGGAAGTTCGCATTGGATACGCCTGGGACTTCGTGTGGATACTGGAAGGCGAGGAAAATCCCTGCACGGGAGCGTTCATCGACTTCCATTTCAAGGACGTCTTCACCATCCATAACGACGCTACCAGAGGTCACTTCGTAGGATTCGTGACCTGCGATCACTTTAGAAAGCGTGGACTTACCAGAGCCGTTCGGCCCCATGATGGTGTGGACTTCACCCTTTGGTATCTCGAGGTTAACACCTTTGAGAATTTCGGTGCCGTCTGGGAGCTGGGCGTGGAGGTCTGTGATGACGAGGGACATGGACTC
Source organism: uncultured Verrucomicrobiales bacterium (assembly GCA_937952875.1). GTDB lineage: Bacteria > Verrucomicrobiota > Verrucomicrobiia > Verrucomicrobiales > Akkermansiaceae > CALFDI01. Next base: position 591 of record CALFDI010000173.1, on the reverse strand, counting down.
GGGAGTTAGTTATTGGTGATTAAGTATTTGGTAAAAGTTCCGCAGCTAGCGCTGCAGGGAAAAGTTATGATGGAAGGGTGCCGCGGAGGGTGATCTCTAGGTCAGAGATTTCTGTGCCTTCAGGCAGGTTGAGGAAGTCTGTGAGCTTCGCTCCGTCTTTAAAGGTGACATCGTGAATTCTGCCAGTTTTGACATCGTGAAAGTGGCCGTGCTCAGAGAGATTCGGACAGTAGCGGGATGGTTCGCGGTCGAAGTTCACTTGGCGGACTAGCTCGTGACCGACGAGAGCTTCCAGACAGTTATACACTGTGGCGAGCGAGATGCCGGGCATGCGTTTTGTCGTCTGAAGGAAGACATCTTGAGCCGTTGGATGGTCGGTGCTCTCTAGAAGGATATCGTAGACGACTCTTCGTTGCTTCGTCATGCGCAAGCCATTCCAGTCCTGAGTCTTATCAGGAGTGTGTGGATTGCCTTCTGGATTCTGCTTAACCATCTCTGGACGGGCAAGCTACGAATGAATTGATCACACGCAAGTTTAATTAGAATAATTCTAATTCTAGTTAATGGCCGCGCCAGAAAATGACTGCGCAG
>CALFDI010000172.1 GCA_937952875.1 uncultured Verrucomicrobiales bacterium | reverse complement strand
AGTTTTTTTAACTCGTAGACGCCGAGCTTAAAGCTGTTTTTGATCTACCTCGTTCTTTGAATCGATGCGAAGAACGAGGATTTTTAGATCATTAACTACTGACGATCGACAAGAGAGATTGAGGCTAGTTTTTCTTGCCTATCGATCGCTTCATACAATTAGAGTAGAGCCGAGCGAAACACTTGTTTGAGTAGGCAAGAGAAAAGGGAACTCGGACTACGCCGTGAATTTAGCTTTAAGCCGCAGTTTGCTTCTGATCGGGCTGATTCTTTAAATCTCTTTTATGTTGTAGCTGCCTAGCTCTTGGGGAGTAGCTCTCCTAGGGCTGCTTTTTTGTTACCGTATTTAGGAATCCGCTCGATCACATCTCGAAGGTAGGTTTCTGGATCAACTCCATGATGATGGGGCTTCGACTGTGATGAACTTCAGCTCTCTTAGGCTGAGCTAGTTGAGAAAGCCCTCTGTAAAAGTCTTCAATCGGACAAAAAGAACATTATGTAGAGGTCTCTTATACATTTCTGCGCGGCATTGAATATGAAGTATATTCCAAAAATGGAAAGACTCCTACTTTCGTTGTCACTAAAATCTGAGCCCTCAATATTGGGACAAACAGCTACATCTGCTCTGGAACAGAAATACCGAAGAGGCCGAGGCCTTTTTCGAGAATCTGACCAGTGAGTTCGCAGAGTGCGAGACGTGACTTCTGGACATCCCCTTCAGATTTCAAGACCGGGCAGGCTTCGAAATATGAGTGGAAAGCGCGTGCTAGCTCGAGGAGGTAATTCGCTAATAAGTTAGGCCGATAGTCGTCTAACAGTGTTGGCACGATCTCGCCAAAGCGGACAGCCATGCGAGCGAGGTGAATCTCTGCAGGCTCGGTCAATGTGAGAGACCCTGAGAGATCAGGGGTCGTTTCAAGCTTCCGGAAAATGGAGCGGATTCGCACGTAGCTGTATTGCAGGTAAGGTGCTGTATCGCCTTCCATGGCGACCATTTTCTCCAGACTGAAGCTATAGTCTGATAGGCGATGATGTGAAAGTTCTGTGAACTTCACGGCGGATATTCCGATCAATTCCGCGAGCTTATCCTTCTCTTCATTAGACTCTATACGGCTGCGTTCTTCAACGTTCTTACGAGCAACGGTGACCGCATCATTCAAGACGTCTGTGAGCTGAGGGAGATCTCCCGAACGAGTCTTGAGCGGCGTGCCATCTGCGCCGAGAATAGTGCCGAAGGCCACATGAACGAGATCTGCCTGACACCCACGGCGCTTAGCGATATCGAACAACTGATTAAAGTGCAAACTCTGCCTCTGATCTACTACATAAAGTATAGTATCAGCATTCCACTCCTGCTCTCGAAAATCGATAGTAGCGATATCTGTGGTAGCATAGTTATAGCCTCCATCTCGCTTTCTGACGATCATAGGATTATCCTCCCATTCTCCGTCTCGATTGATCTTAAATGGATCTTTCTTCTGGTCGAGTTCTCCACCTGAAAAGACGCAGACAGCACCATCAGAGTCACGTGCATGTCCGGCGGCCTCAAGGCTCTCGACGACGGCTGCTAACCTATCGTTATAGAAGCTCTCGCCTAGCCAGTGATCAAAGGAGACGTCTAAGCGGTCATAAATATCTCCAAGTCCATTTTTTGAAAACTCAACGCAGCGGTTCCAAATCGCAGTATTCTCCTCGTCGCCTGCTTGTAGCTTCACAAGCTCCTGGCGACATTCGTCCGCGATGGCTTCGTCTGCCTTCTTAGCATCGTTTGCCAGACGATAGAGACGGAGAAGTTCAGTGAGTGGATCGGCCGTGAGGGCCTCCTCATTGACTTCGCGCTTCCATGCCCAGATGACCATGCCGAACTGTGTGCCCCAGTCGCCTACGTGGTTATCCGTTTTCACAGTATAGCCGAGAAAACGGCCAATCCGACCAAGGCTATCACCAATAATAGTGGAACGAATATGCCCAACATGCATCGGCTTTGCGACATTAGGCGCAGAAAAATCAACGACGAGCGTGTGCCCCTCTCCAGTCTCAGGAACACCAAGCCGCTCATCATTTAAAAGATCAGCAGCAAGGCGCGAGTATGTCTCAGCGGTGATGGTGAAGTTAATGAATCCAGGCCCCGCGATGCTGACATCGCACACGCCATCAGAGTCCAGCTTTTCGACTATTTGCTCAGCGAGCTGACGAGGATTCATCTTCGCCTTTTTCGCTAACATCATGGCGGCGTTCGATTGATAATCGCCAAAGCGTAGATCGGCAGCTGCTTTTACAGAGAGAGTCACACCATCCAATGCATCAGCAGGGACGATAGCCTTTACGGCGTCTTGTAGCCGTGTTTCGAGATCAGAAACCAGAGTCATAATGAGGGGAAAAATTTACCGCAAGAGATCGCAGCGGCGGCTATGTAACGCTAGCCTAGCAGGGCATTCAACCCCTAGATCGCAGTATTCGTGCGTGAAATGCGCGCACCGAGAATGGCGAGAATCTCTTCACGTGACTCAGCCTCACCTAACTGGCGGCGGATTTCACAATTCTTAAACATTTTCGCAATCGCTGCGAGTGTCTGGAGATGCATTCCGTATTGGCTCTGGGGAACGAGGAATAAGACAATAAAGTGAACCGGCGCATGGTCTAGCGCTTCGAAATCAACGCCTTCCCTCGACCGACCGAAGACGCAGACAACTTCTTCGAGCTTTTCACAGAAGGCATGGGGAATGGCAACTCCTGAGCCGATGCCAGTGCTTGTCTTGTCCTCTCGCTCTCTGAGGAGTCCTAGAACTTCTTGGCGGCATTCTGCTCCCAGCTTTTGCTTATTATCTAAGTGATCGACCATTTCCTCGATGACGGACCAATGTTCGGTCGTGTCTAGATCGAGAATAATTTGCTCAGGAGTGAGGAGTTCAAAGAGTTTCATCTTAGAGGCCAGCGCTCCAAATCTGGATTTGCTGTGAAGGATCAGCGATTTAACAGTTAGGTATTATGAGGCAAGGGAAAAGCCTGATCGAACCTAAAGGCTCGTTCGTCGTTTTAGCTTGATTCGTAAATTCCAACCTTTTGAAGAACCAAAGGCTTATACCACGTAAAGGCTAAAGATGCGGCATGACATCTCGCCTATATTCTCCTCCTCTAAAATTCTGAGGAAAAAGAAGATCTACTCACGATTCACTTCTCCACTATTCGATTCACACTCAGCTCACCAAAATCAATTTTTCCAGTTTTCCGTATTTGGTGATTTCAAATACCTGCGTCACTCGGTAATCCCTGTCGCACATCATGAGCGAAGCTGACAATCAACCAGAAGTCACCGAATCAGAACTCCTTGCCGTCCGTCGTGAGAAACTCGATAAACTCCGCGAACTTGGATTCGACCCATTCGGCAAGAAATTTCCAGTCACTACGACGCCTGCTGAGCTAAAAGCGACATTTGAGAATGATAAGAAAGTCACCATCGCTGGGCGTATCTACGCTATTCGCGATATGGGAAAATCCGTCTTTTTCTCCATCGGCGATGTTCATGGGCAGATCCAAGGCTATCTCAACCAGAAGGGCCTTACGGAAAATGAATGGGCTGCTTGGAAATGCATCGATCGCGGAGATTGGGTCGGCCTAGAAGGTGAGACTTTTACCACCGGCAAAGGTGAGCCATCAGTCAAAGTCGAAAAGCTAACTCCCCTCTCAAAGAGCTTACGCCCTATGCCTGACAAATGGCATGGAGTCTCTGACCGTGAAATCAAATACCGGAAGCGCCATCTGGACCTTATGGGGAACCAAGAAAGCGCTGATCTCTTTATCAAGCGCTCTCAAATGATCGCTGAGATGCGACGTTTCCTCCAAGACCGTGACTTCCTAGAAGTCGAGACGCCTATGCTACACGGCATCGCTGGAGGGGCTGCAGCGCGTCCTTTTGAGACCTATCATAATGCGCTTGGCATGCCGCTCACTATGCGTATCGCGCCAGAGCTTCACCTGAAGCGACTCCTCGTCGGAGGCTTCACAAAAGTGTTCGAGCTCAACCGCAACTTCCGAAATGAAGGCATTTCTCGGCGCCACAATCCAGAATTCACCATGCTAGAAGCTTACTGGGCTTTCAGCGACTTTGAGCAAATGGCTGAACTCGTCGAAGAAATGGTCTGCCACCTCGCTGAGACCTTCTGCGGCGGTCTTCAGATCGAACACAGAGACGAAGATGGTGAACTGATCCGCACTCTCGATCTATCGCGTCCATGGAAGCGTGCGTCTTATAAAGATCTCATCCGCGAAAAGGCTGGAGATGACTTTTTCGAGCTCACTCCTGAAGAGCGTAAAGAACGTGTCAAAAATGAACTTAAGGTCGAGATCAGCGATGCAATGGAAGACCATGAGATCGTCCAACAAGTCTTCGAAAAGAAGATCGAAGAACACACTTTCAATCCATGCTTCGTCACACACGTAGACAGCAAGCTAGTTCCACTAGCGAAAGAAAACAAAGACGACACCAGCATCGTCGATGTCTACGAACTGATCATTAACGGCCAAGAAATTAGCCCAGGTTACTCAGAGCTGAATGATCCAGATGTGCAGCGACGCCGCTTCGAAGAACAGTCAGGCGAAGAGACACAAAAGGTCGATTACGACTTCGTCGAAACGCTCGAGCACGGCATGCCGCCGGCTGGAGGAATTGGAATCGGGATCGACCGTCTGATCATGCTCCTCACCGGAGCACCTACGATCCGAGACGTCGTTCTCTTCCCTCAGTTGAAGAACAAAGACTAAGCCAAAAAGCTCTTTAAAATCTCTCGCCTTCTTTTCAGAGGCCGAGAGATTTTTTTTTGTCAACATAGAGTGATCTACTCAGCTTCTATCCCGATCGAGAAGAAACGCCTCGCTCGATCGACTTCGAATGAGAATCTTCTCTCGATCATTTCACCTGAGATCTCACCCGAGAGTTCACTCAGGTCACCCGCTAACTCGAAACTATTTGGCAACAATGTTTCTGAAGCATAAATATTTACGGCAACATCAGTAGGTTGATTCGACTGCTCGAATGATAGCATTTGACCATC
>CALFDI010000171.1 GCA_937952875.1 uncultured Verrucomicrobiales bacterium | reverse complement strand
GATGCGGTCTGACTGATTATATTCATCCACTCCCCCCACCTTATCTAACAGGTATGGGATGAAGTGAACTTTGGATTCTTTAGCAACATCTGAGAAGACTGCTTTGAATTGAGTGGTAAAGTCTTTCCCCATATTCGAGGGCATTTGCATGCCTGCTATGAGGATTTCGATCTGAGGATTTTTCTTTCGCGCTTTCTCCACGATGCCGAGTAAGTTTTTCTTAGTCTCTTCTGGAGAGACACCGCGCAACCCATCATTACCACCCAGCGCGATGACGAGGATGTCTGCTCCCTTTCCCATGACCCATGCGACACGGCGGAGCCCGCCTGCAGTCGTATCACCGCTCACTCCAGCATTTGAGACGATGAAGGGACGCTTCTCCGCGACGAGCTTCTTTTGAATGAGAGCTGGGTAGGCTTCCTGAGGGCTCAGTCCGTATCCAGCCGTAATGCTATCCCCTAGTATGACAATGCGTTGAGTCGAAGTTGCATTCGCTGCATCCTCTGCGATTAGTGGTCCTATACCCGCCACTAAAAGTCCCATAATTAGTATTTTCCGTAATGACTGCCCCATCTTCTGCAAGTGTAGAATCCGTTCCTAGCACTGTCAAACGCCCCATTTTACAGGTGACTGATCTCCGAAAAACGCATCAGACAGCCAGCCAAGACCTTACAGTCCTCAAAGACGTCACCCTGAGTCTCAACGACGGCGAAACGGTTGCTATCGTTGGCCCTTCAGGCAGTGGAAAAACAACACTGCTCGGTCTTTGCGCGGGTCTAGATGATGCAAGCGCTGGCTCAGTGGAACTCGATGGAGTTAAAATCGAGACTCTTAGTCAAGACCAGCGGGCCTCTCTCAGAAATCAAGTCATTGGCTTCGTCTTTCAGAGTTTTCAACTCATCCCAACGCTCACTGCCATCGAAAATGTTCTCATCCCTTTAGAGTTGCGAGGAGAAACTGGGCGACAGCAAGAGGCCAAAGATCTCTTAACAGAAGTCGGACTAGGCGATCGGCTCGATCATTATCCATTGCAGCTTTCTGGAGGAGAGCAGCAACGAGTCGCTCTTGCACGGGCTTTCATTCATAGACCGAAAATACTCTTTGCAGATGAGCCAACTGGGAATCTGGACGCTGGCACGAGTGGGCCAATCGTCGATATGCTGTTCCGCCTAAATCGTGAAGCGGGCACAGCACTCGTTCTGGTAACCCATGACCCCGACCTTGCAGCGAAGGCGAATCGCGTCATCACAATGAGCGGAGGAACAATCATCTCAGAAGAAGTCAATGCACCAGCCTAACAGCTCTTCTAACAAATCACTGCCTCGGAGCCTATGGACGTCACTTTTCCATCCATGGGTCTGGCGTATGGCATGGCGAGACAGCCGCTCTCAACGAATCCGCCTAGTCATTTTTTCACTATCAATCGTATCAGGCATCGCCGCACTGACTGCGATTCATTCTTTAAAAACAAGCATCGAGCGTGGAATCCAGTCTGAAGCTAAGTCTCTGCTCGGATCGGACTTAAAAGTCTCTGCTCGCCAAGAAATAACTCCTGAAGAGGTGGGCCAATTGACTGAAAAGGCGAGTCAATACAGCCAAGAGGCCGGCTTTCCATCCATGATGCAATTCCTCCCAAGTGCGGGCACTCGAATGATGCAGATTAGAGGAATAGAAGGAGGCTACCCGTTCTACGGCAAGGTTGAAACGAAGCCTGCGGACGCTTGGCAAAGGCTACAGAGTCAAGGTGGCGTGCTACTAGAGCCAGCGATACTCGACCAGTTCAACGTCTCAATAGGAGATAAAGTTAAGCTCGGTGAAAGTGAATTAACGATACTCGGAGTCGTCACTCAGGCTCCCCCGAGGGCAGGTCGTTTCAGTGGCTTCGCTCCTGAAGCTTACGTTAACTTAGCCGATGTCAGGCGTAGTGGTCTACTCGGGCTAAACAGCCTGGCTACCTATCACCTGTATCTTAAAGTGCCAGAAGGAGAGAATCCACAGACAGTAAAAAACTCGATTACAACTGAGTATCCTACTAGTCAGTGGCGGCTCGAGACACCAGAAGATCGACAAGAAAACTTAGGTCGAGCGCTTGAAAATTTTCAACGATTCCTTGGCTTAATAGCTCTCACATCTCTTGCCTTAGGGGCGATTGGCGTCGCAGGAGCAGTGCATGCACATGTGAGTCGGCGAAAGGCAACTGTCGCGATACTGCGGTGTCTCGGGTGCCCCGGCCACCTTGCATTTGGCATCTATTTCGCTCAGGCGATCGCACTCGGTCTGATCGGAGCAATACTCGGAGCAGCGCTTGGCGTCGGCCTGCAGATGGGGGTATTAGAATTTTTTAAAGATCAACTCCCGCTCTCGGTCGATCCTACTCCTGAATGGGCAGTCGTCTTAAAAATGACTGCGACTGGTTTCGCCGTATGCTGTGGTTTCGCACTCCTTCCACTGATGAAGATCCGTGAAATCTCTCCAGCTGTGACGCTACGAAGAAGTAGCCAAACGAAGAGAAGCTTCACTCGCTCATTGCCAATTTATGGATTCCTTACGATTCTTCTAGTCCTTGTCGCGCATACGAATGATCCGAATTGGAAGAGAGCTCTGGCCATGGTAGGAGGCTTAATTCTCGCCTTCCTTGCTCTACTCATCGTCGCACGCGGCGTAATCGCTCTGACCTCTCGCTTAGTTCGCCCCAGCTGGCCATATCTCTTAAGGCAGGGCATTTCGAATCTCTATCGCCCTAGTAATCAGACCTTACTTTTTCTCGTATCACTCGGTCTAGGAACATTTCTTCTAGTGACAATTCTGTCTGCTGGAAAACTTCTCAATGACCGCATCGATCTCCAGAAGTCTGAAGACAGCCCGAATCTGTATTTGATCGATGTGCAGCCAGACCAGACTGAATCCGTCATCAGCATCCTAGAGGAAAAATCGCTTCCCATCCTAGAAAGCACCCCAATGGTCACGATGCGCATTCAATCGATAAAAGGCATCCCGGTCAACGAGGTCAAAGGAATCCCGCGCTGGGTAGCCAGACGAGAATTCCGCTCCACTTATCGCAGCACGCTTAATCATACGGAATCTCTGGTAGCGGGCACTTTATCAAGCACAGCATCACTGGCAGACGACGATATCATTCCTCTCTCCTTAGAAGAAAAA
>CALFDI010000170.1 GCA_937952875.1 uncultured Verrucomicrobiales bacterium | reverse complement strand
CACTTTCTAGATTTAGAACTGTTGAATAAATCATAGTCACTGCAATACCGACCATTCTAGATAAATCAGCGTCTTTTGAAGAGAGTTTGAAAGAGTAGCCTGCACCAGAACTAGGTATTTCAAAGACTATGTTCTCAAATTCATCGGGAATTCGATCGACAAATGTCTCAAGCGAAAACTCGACTTCCCTACCGCAAAATTCAGTTTTCGATTTTTGAAATAAATTCAAATATGTAGTCATATGGCCAAAGTCCGCCAAATCGGTTTTGATGCTGCTTACCCGACCCAACCACGATCTACCTATATTGCTGGATATGACTCTTTCTGGGTTACTTTTTTCAACGAGTCGTAATTGATACAATCGGCTCACTGAGCCTTCCCACAAATCCTCTGAACCTCCAAGTAAGGACATGGATACACCCACATTTCCTATATATCTACTATCTAATTTTACGCTAATAATATTCATGTGCAATTGAACAAAATTGAAAAGACTGAGATCCTTTTTCGTTACAGCTCTCTCACTTCGATGATTACCGTGTGTGTTTCACCACTCCGGGAATCAGTCGCAGTGAGAGTGTGCTTGCCAGGTATTAAAGTCGCTGTGCTCGAGTCTTTTACTATTTCTAAGGTATCTGACTGCCAGTTTGCTAATCCTGAAGGGTGAGTCTGTAACGTAAGACGTCCCGTTTTCGGTAAATCTGGATCTAAAAGATATGTCTGCCCCGTGACGGGTGCGATGATTCTCAGCGGCTCTTGCGAAAATTGTTCAGCACGCGGTGCGAACTCTTGGCGACGGCGATTATGATCGGACGCCAGCCATTCAGCATAAGTTTCATCGAGAAGAACTCGGCCTGACTCATCGTAGTCATAACTGAGCGATAGCGAAGGCGGCGACTCTTGCAAGCAAAGCTCTTGAGAGACTAAAGCTCCTTCATGTGGATTCATGCGCCCCGTTCTCGGATCTACAGTGACGTCGACCACCTCTACTGGTTTCTCGAACCACCTCGGTGCTATGCCCTCGTGTGCGGCGACCATTGAACGGTGAAAGATAGGCCCTGCTCCTGAAACGCCAGAAACATGATCCATCGGTGTGTTATCGAAATTACCAACCCAGACTGCCACAATCCTATCAGGGGTATATCCCACGCACCAGTTATCACGAAAGTCTGACGAGGTCCCTGTTTTCACCGCACAGCGAAAGGGTAAATCTAACGCGCTATTCCTGCCAAAAGCAGCACGCCTTGCATCCGGATCAGCCAAAATATCAGCTATCATATACGCAGATTCCTTAGTAAAAACTCGATAGCTTTCCGATATCTCGTGAGGCCTCAGCCGCAAGCCACCAGATTCACCGAGGCGTGCCAGCGCTCTATACCCTGTGATGAGTTCGCGCAAAGATACTGGCGCATTTCCAATCGTTAATCCCAAGCCGTAATCCTCAGCTGACTGAGGCAGGGATGTCATTCCTACGGCCTTCAGTAATTCGAGTAAAACATTCGCACCGCCTAGCTCCTGAAGCTCTTTCATAGCTGGCACATTGAGAGAACAAGCGAGAGCATGTCGAATCGTCACAGGACCACGGAAGGTTTTATCAAAGTTTTCAGGTGCCTCCAGACCTTCTCCCGTCCGATAACGAGTTGGAACATCTGCCACTATTGATCCAGTAGATTTACCAGATTTTTCAATTGAGAGCAAATACGTAAATGGCTTTAACGCTGAGCCTGGAGAGCGCTTTGATCGCGTTCCATCGATCTGTCCTCCATTAGGATTATTCCAATCACCCGAAGAGACGAGCGCAAGGATATCGCCCGTCTTCACATCCGCCACAATAGCTGCTGCATGTTGAACATTTTTTTATTTTAAATCCTCAAGCTCTTCTTGGACGATTGTTTCTAGACGCCTCTGGAGTGATGCATCGAGAGTTGTCTGAATGGAGCCACTTCCACTCATCTCATGACTCAGCCATGGCGCGACATCTCTAGGAGATCGCAGCGATAGCTGTAGATCTTCGTCTAAGGCCACGTCGACACGTTTCCCCAATTCGAAAGAAGACTTGAGACGATGTAAAACTGTGTCACGCCGTTGCAGTGCAAGAGATGGATCTTTCCTTGGGTTCAATCGACTAGGGGCCTGAGGCAGACCAGCCAGGAATGCGCTTTCTGCGAGAGAAAGATTTTCAAGAGAGTTATTAAAATAATACTGAGCTGCTGCGACAGGGCCGCTACGACGATTCCCATAATTCAAGCAATTGATGTAGGCTGTGAAAATATCTTCTTTGCTCCAGCTCATCTCTAATCGACGTGCGATCATCATTTCATGAAATTTAGCCTGTAGCGTTCGTGGCCCTTGAGGTCGATTTAGCTTCACCAGCTGCTGCGTGATCGTTGATGCTCCAGAGCTGGGGCGCCCTGTCTTTATCCAGTCACTCATAGCTCGACCAAGAGCTATGAAGTCGACGCCTCCGTGCTGAAAGAAACGCTTATCTTCTGCAGCTAACGTGCTCTGAAGGAAATCCTCAGGGATGTCAGAAAATTCAATGTTAACTCTACGTGTAGAGTCCTCCAAAACCTGAACCCTTAGTGACTCACCATTCCGGTCGAGCAAAACTAAAGACTCCTCCTGAACATTAAGCCCCTGAGGTAGACTCCAGAACCATGGTAAGAGATAGTAGCTCAATAAGCTGCCGATGAGCAGTGCTCCAAGACAGCGAAAAGACCACTTTTTCCACTTACTTCGCTTCACTTCTAAATCTCCTTACAGTGGTCAGCGCACGCTCGCTCGGATCATACATGGCCTCGATCTTAGCAGGAGCAGCGAGAACATCTCCTGCCAGTGTGCAGCGCGCCAGATAGGTGAGCGTCTTCTTTCCTGAGTAAGGCACATGATCGAAGAAGAAAAGCGTGCGATCACCACGTATCTCGGTATGTGACACTCCCCAATCGTTCTGACTCGTTTGCCCACCTTGAACTCCTGCTAACTGCGAGGCGAAGTCTTCATTGATAGCCTCAAAGACTGACGGCAAACGATCTTCTACTACGAGATAACGTTTATCATTATCCGAAAAGTGCAGATCTAAACTCACGCGGATGAGGTCGCCTACTTTTGGCTGTTTAAGAATCTCTGCAGAGCCGTCAGAGAGGATGCGCTCATAGCGACGTGAAATTTTCAGATCTTCAGATTCAACAGCTTTGATCGAATCGATCTTTGGTTTCATGCTAACACTTGTTTTCACGTAAACAGTCTCATCGCTGCTGATTTCCAGATCTATCTGATCATGGACTGCAATAGATAGAGATTGTGATTTTTGAGTTAGACGAGTTGGTGCAAGTCCATTTTTTTCAACTATACTAACCGTATAGTCATCAGATAGCTGCTTTTCATGCTTTGCCACTTCCCCGAGCGCAAGAAATGACCAGCCATTATACCATGTGGTAAACCAGGTCCCTCGAGAGTCACGGCTCTTCATCAGCTCTTCTACTTGATCCGCTAAAGTATCAGACTCTGGAGAAATGATCGCCTGAGCGTAGAGTTGCATTGCCTTTTCACCTCCATAGCGCATCCAGCCTGATTTATTAGACTTTGTCGGCATCTTAAGCAATTCAAGCGCTCTCTCCTTTTGTCCGGCTTCATTAAGAGCCAGTGATAGGAAAATACGAGCCTGCTCAGTCAAATTCTTTTGTTTTTCTAGTAGTCGATTGACGTGGGCATCTTGCTTTTCGCCAAGCAATGACAAGACCCAGAGATCTCGTGCAGAGACGGAGACGTTTCTTTGCTTTTTGTCAGAGTCAGTATTAAATCCACTTTTAAGATACGTGGCCAGATTGTGCAAAGCTAAGTCTGGAACATCAGCACCCGCCTCCTTAGCCTGAATGAGAGTAAATCCTGCATAACTCGTCGCCCAGTGACAAACGTCATGAGAAGTCGGCCAGTAGCCGAATGCTCCATTTGATAGCTGCATGGACAGTAAGCGATCAACGCCTTTCTGGATGGCTTTTTTCACTTCTTCTGGGCTCTTTGACACTAACTGCGGTGCGACTGTGCGCATTTGCTCGACTGCCAACCATGGCATCAGTGAAGAGCTTGTCTGCTCGACACAGCCATAGGGGTAGCGCAGTAATGCATCTGCGGCCCCAGAACTCAGCGCCAGCATAGAATTCGTAGACTCCAGAATAAGCTCACCTCGACCTGAACGGAGAGAAGGCTCAATGTGATCAGATAAGCGATGAACCTTGCCGGGCTCGAGCTTGATCACCACTTCTGATCGCAAGAGCGGTGATGGATAAGTGACTGGAAGTGTCGTTTCGAATTGATCAGATAAACGAAGAGCATCACGAGGCTTTAAGGAAGATTCTCCGTAACTCAGTGGTGATGCAGACCACTTTATCTGAGCGGTTCCAGTCTGTGAAAAAGTGACAGGGAAAGAAATCACAGCCTCTGATTGTGCAGCTAAAGACAGTTCTTTCGCCGAGCCATTCACCATGCTTCCAGTTTCATCTACGAGAGAAAATGTAGACGCTTCAGTTCCATCGCCCGATGAAAGCGAAACAGTCCACACTCCAGGGGTATCTGTGGTATTTCTCACGATCGTCTGCAGAGTCATGCGATCACCCTCTTGAGCGAAGCGTGGTATCTGCGGTTCAAGCGCGACATCTTTCTTCACGAGGAAATCGGTCTCAGCAGACGCAAACTTATCATGATTCTGATGAACGACTGCCATGAGGCGGTAACGCGTCAGGGTATCGGGTAGATCAAATTCACAACTAAATGTGCCAGATGCATCTGTGATCAAGGTCGGCTCCCAAACGGCAGTTGGAGAAAAATCTGATCTGGAGACAAGTTCCATTCCCCCTTCTCCACCGACTACGAATGCATCATCTCCACCACCGACGAAGAATCCCTTATTGGATAAGTAGAGAGAGTCCTGATTCTCCGGGAGAAAGAACTCAAGCGATGTGCCGGTAGACACCCTCAGCCTCCTATTTTGATAGAAATGGGATAGAAGATCGGGCGTTTTATATCCCATGACAGCGAGTGTGCCTTCATCGACAGCGTAGACAGTGACTTCGGCGCCTTTCGCAGGCGATCCATTGTATTGCTTGACCTGCCCAGTCACCCTCACTGTCTCACCTGGGAGAAACTGATCTACGACGTCTTCGTCTTTCTCGCGTTGAGTCTTGAGAGACAGCGAGAGCGTTTCCTTTACATTCTCTACCTGTAAGTTGCAGTAGCCGAGTCGGAGCTGCGGCTGCTGACTTTTTCGCTTGCTCTGCTGTGAGCCCTTAATGACAAGAACTGAGACATAGCAGTTAGGAGCGTCAGCATCTGTGACAGGAATTTCAATGACAGGGTTATCCGTGGTCAGATCTGTGAGAAATGAAC